>DSDT01000424.1 GCA_011048615.1 Chloroflexota bacterium
ATTAGCGTAAAACCACGCTTGTGGCGCAAACGCCCGGCGATAAAGTCGCCGGGCTACGGAGCAGCGCCCGATGAATCGGGCTCGGGAGCCCCGTTCACGGGGCGGAAGCTCTGTAGCCGGGGCTTTATGCCCCGGCGGGCTTGCCCGGGAACTAGGCCGCCAAAGGTAGAATGTGCCATTGTCAAGTTAAATTTGGAATGAAAAAAGGCCGGTAGAGTGGGTCTTGTCTTTGACAAACCAAATTTCCGTGTTATAATCACCGTTCGGTCACTTGAAATCATGACATAATTTGGGATGTTAGAGGGCCGAGAGCGAAAGGAATATATTGATGACCTATTTGGAGAGCAAGAGCTATGCCCGCATCACCAATGCGGAGAGACTGCCACGCCTGATCGAGGTTCAACTCGAATCGTTTCGTTGGTTTCAGGAGGAAGGTCTAATCCAGCTCTTTGACGAGATATCTCCCATCGAGAGCTTTAATGGCAATCTCAAGCTCTATTTTCCCGGCACCAAGGCCAGAGAGGCTCAGTTTAACCTGGGTTATCATTTTGGGGAACCCAAGTACTCGGAAGAGGAATGTCTCGAACGGGATATTACGTTTGCAGCCCCGTTGTACGTGGAGGTAGTCCTCGATAACCGCGAGACAGGGGAAATCGTCGAGTCCGAGATATTTCTGGGCGATTTTCCGATCATGACCGAGAACGGCACATTTATCATCAACGGCACCGAGCGGGTGGTCGTCAGCCAGCTTATCCGTTCCCCAGGTGTCTACTTTGACGTGACAGAGGATTGGGTCACAGGCCGGCGGCTTTGTGCAGCCAAATTGATCCCCGATCGGGGCGTCTGGATGGAGTTCGAGACCCGCAAGTCAGATTATCTCACCATCAAATTTAACCGCAAGCGCACGCTGCCAGTCACGATTCTGTTGCGCGCTCTGGCCGCGGTTGATGATTCGATGGGGAGCGACATCCTGTCCAGTGGGACTGACGAGGAATTGTTGGCCCTCTTCCAGGATGCAGATAGCAATCCCAACCATCAATATATCCTGACGACCATACGCCAGGAGCCGAACTGGGAGCAGAAGGATGGCCGCACGTTGGCCGAGGAAGCCCTGCTCGAGTTCTACCGTCGGCTGCGGCCGGGCGATCCCTCCACCCTGGAGAACGCGCGTGAGTATTTGGAACAGCAACTGTTCGATTTTCGCCGGTATGATTTGCAGAGGGTGGGTCGGTACAAGTTGAATCAACGCCTGGGGCTCGACATGGATTCGGAACACCGGATGGTGACCAAACGGGATGTCGTGGCCTTGGTAGATCGGATGATTCGTATCAACAACGGAGTTGTGGATGCCGATGATATTGACCACCTGGGCAATCGCCGGGTGAAGACAGTCGGCGAGTTGATCCAGAACAAATTGCGCATCGGCCTGCGCCGTATGGAGCGGTTGGTGGTGGAGCGGATGTCTATTCGTGAATCGGAATCCTTGACCCCCGTCAATCTAATCAACATCCGCCCTGTGGTCGCGATCATCCGCCAATTCTTTGGATCCAGCCAGCTCTCCCAGTTTATGGAACAGACCAATCCGCTGGCCGAGCTGACGCACAAACGTACCCTGTCGGCGTTTGGGCCAGGGGGATTGCGTCGAGAGCGAGCGGGTTTCGATGTGCGGGACGTACACTACAGTCACTATGGACGCATCTGCCCCATCGAGACCCCAGAAGGGCCCAACATTGGGTTGATTGGGCGATTGGCGACCCATGCCCGCGTCAATTCGTTGGGATTTGTCGAGACACCCTATCGAAAGGTAATTCGCGAGGTTGAGCCAACGGCAGAGATGCTCACCGGTCACAGGCTGAGGGAAGATGTCGTGGATCCTGAAAGTGGCGCTGTGGTCGCAGAGGCCGGGACGAAGGTGTCGTCCGAGTTGGCTGAGCAGATTGCGGCCCTGGATTTACAAGAGAATGTCCCCGTGGTGCCGATGGTGAGCAGTGAATTGGTCTATCTGTCGGCGGACAAGGAGGACCTGTACACGGTCGCGCAGGCGAACGCTATTCTGGACGAAGAGGGGCATTTTGTACGTCCGCGTGTCTCGGCCCGGCGCGCTGATCGGTTTGTTTCGGTTTCGCCAGAAAGGATTGATTACATAGATGTGGCGCCCTGCCAGATCGTGGGGGTGTCGGCGTCACTGATTCCTTTTCTGGAGCACGACGATGCCAACCGGGCCTTGATGGGCTCCAATATGCAGCGGCAGACCGTGCCCTTGATCCAACCGGAAGCCCCGCTCGTATCCACGGGCATGGAGTGGCGGGCCGCCCTCGATTCGGGGCAGGTCGTGCTTTCCAAGAACGATGGCCAAGTCATGGCCGTCACGGGTGACGAGATCTTTGTGCGTCACGACAGCGGACTGCATACCTATTCCCTCCACAAGTATCAACGGTCCAATCAAAGTACGTGCATTGACCAGCGACCTGTCGTCTTCAAGGGGCAGCGTGTACAAAAGGATCAGGTATTGGCGGACAGCTCTTCGACCGAAGGGGGGGAGTTGGCGCTAGGGCAAAATGTGCTGTGTGCGTTCCTCTCGTGGGAGGGGGGCAATTTTGAGGACGCTATTCTGATTAGTGAACGCCTCGTGCGCGATGATCGGTTTACCTCGATTCACATCGAAAAGCACGAGATGGAGGCCCGCGATACCAAGCTGGGGCCCGAGGAGATCACGCGGGATATCCCCAACGTGGGTGACGAAGCCCTCAAGGACCTGGACGAGGAAGGGGTCGTTCGGATAGGCGCAGAAGTGGGGCCTCTGGATATTTTGGTGGGCAAGATCACGCCCAAGGGTGAAAAGGAATTGAGTCCCGAAGAAAAGCTGCTCCGCGCTATCTTTGGCGAGAAGGCCCGCGAAGTCAAGGACTCGAGTCTGCGTCTGCCCCACGGCGAACGGGGCAAGGTGGTGGACGTCAAGGTCTTTGATCGGGAGAAGCATCGGGATCTCAAGGTCGGGGTAGAAAAGATGGTGCGCGTGTCTGTGGCGCAAGCTCGCAAGATCACCGAGGGCGACAAGATGGCTGGTCGCCACGGGAACAAGGGCGTCATCTCCCGGGTGATGCCGATTGAGGACATGCCTTTCCTGGCCGATGGGACTCCTATTGACTTGATTCTGAACCCGTTGGGTGTACCGGGTCGGATGAACATTGGCCAGATTCTGGAGACTCACCTGGGATGGGCCGTGCAGCGGCTGGGATTTCGGGCCGAGACACCGGTCTTTGATGGCGCGGATGAAGCCCAAGTCGAGGCGGAACTGGCGCGCGCCTGGCTGATCGATCGAGCCTGGGACGAGATTACAGAGCGGGCGTGGGCCTGGTTGAAGGGGCAGGACTATCCCCTGGAGACCCTGCGGGATGATGAAGAGGCGCGGCGATTGTACATCGTGGCCTGGTTGGCAGAAAGTGGGTATGATGTAGATCGCTTGATTATGGAGCACACCTACGCTCGTAGGGCGGTGTTGAGAGAATGGTTGAAAGAGCGGGGGTATGAGCCAGATGCCCTGCTCTCCTTCGAGAACGACCCACGGACGTTGAATGAACGAGTCCCGGTGGATTATCGGGCGCGGATCACGTGCCTGCGTGTCTGGTTGGAGGATCGAGGGCATGATGTGTCCGGTCTGGAGGATGAAGCAGTGGAACGATTGGCTGCTCAGGTGAGTGTCGAGTCGTCCGATCCGCTGCCGATTTTAGGCAAGATGGTGCTCTACGATGGGAAGACGGGCGAGCCTTTCGATCGGCCGGTGACCGCGGGGATGATCTATATCATGAAGCTCGCTCACCTGGTCGAGGATAAGGTGCACGCGCGATCCACGGGCCCCTACAGCCTGGTGACACAGCAACCCCTGGGGGGCAAGGCGCAGTTTGGTGGGCAGCGTTTCGGCGAGATGGAGGTATGGGCTCTCGAGGCGTATGGTGCTGCGCACGCGCTGCAAGAGATGCTCACCATCAAGTCGGACGATGTACAGGGGAGGGTCAAGACCTATGAGGCCATCGTCAAGGGGGAGCCGGTTCAAGAGCCGGGGGTGCCGGCCTCTTTCAAGGTTTTGGTGAAAGAATTGCAGAGTTTGGGCCTGGCGGTCGAGGCGATTACGCAGACGGGCGAGGTGCTGAATTTCGGCAAGGATGAGGATAAAGCCAAGACGCCGGCATTGGGTGTGGGGCTCTTGAACTTGCGGCGAGATCGCTAGGCGGCGGCCAGGTTGGACTGAAAAGCGAGTTTGACCTTTTGTAATTTCGTGGTAGAATGAAGGCTCTTGGAGAGGTGGCAGCCAAAGCCCCTGTCACCTGGTTGACAATTAAAGATGTGTAATGGGATGACAAGAAGGCCATCGGTATGGGTGGATGGCCTTCTTCACTGAGTTTTTTCTGGAGGGAACGTGCCTACTATCAATCAATTAGTTCGTAAAGGTAGAAAGCCAAAGCCGAGCAAGTCCAATGCGCCTGCACTGCAATACACGTTCAACTCTTTCAAGCAGCGGCGGATGCGGCGTGACAAAGGTGCGCCTCAGAAGCGAGGGGTGTGCACCAATGTGCGGACGATGACTCCAAAGAAGCCGAATTCGGCGCTGCGCAAGATCGCCCGGGTTCGGTTGTCGAATGGAATCGAAGTGACGGCTTATATTCCCGGTGAAGGGCATGCGTTGCAAGAGCACTCGGTGGTGTTGGTGCGAGGCGGGCGCGTCAAGGATTTGCCGGGCGTGCGCTACCACGTGGTACGGGGCACGTTAGATTCGTCTGGTGTGGATGGGCGCGTACAGCAGCGCTCCAAGTATGGGACCGAGCGTCCCAAGAAGTAAGAACAAGGCAGGTGAATTATGCCGCGAAGGTATCGTCCGCCCAAGCGAAAGACCACGCCTGACGTTCGTTACGACAGTGTGGTCGTAGCCAAGTTTATCAACCGGGTGATGCGTCAGGGGAAGAAGAGCATCGCCAGGCGAATTATGTACGATGCGATGGACATTATCCAGGAGCGAATGAAACGCCCTCCGCTGGAGGTTTTGGAAGAGGCGGTGCAGAATGTTTCACCGGTCTTGGAGGTCAAGCCGCGCCGCGTGGGGGGGTCTACGTACCAGATTCCCATGGAAGTGCCGTCAGACCGCCGGCTCAGTCTGGCGATGCGGTGGTTGTTGGCTGCGGCCCGCAGTCGTCCGGGCAAGTCTATGGCAGACAAGTTGGCCAATGAGCTGATGGATGCGGCTCAGGGGAGTGGGGCGGCGGTTAAGAAGAAGGAAGACACTCACCGCATGGCCGAGGCGAACCGGGCCTTTGCTCATTATCGGTGGTAGGGGGGCAAAAGGCCAGTTTGTCGCGGTGTGGTTGGAATAACGCACAGAGCGTCCAATTTGTCGAGTGATGGACACGCCAAACCCGCTGAGCCAGATTCGAAATATCGGTATCATTGCCCATATTGACGCGGGTAAAACGACGACGACAGAGCGCATCCTATTTTACACCGGTCGCACCCATCGAATGGGGAATGTGGATGATGGGACGACAGTTATGGATTGGATGGCGCAGGAACGGGAGCGAGGGATCACGATTACGGCCGCAGCCGTGACTTGCTTCTGGCGAGAGCATCAAATTAACATTGTAGATACGCCGGGACACATTGACTTTACGGCCGAGGTGCAGAGAAGTCTGCGGGTTCTGGATGGAGGAGTGGTCGTCTTCGATGCGGTAGCAGGCGTCGAGCCTCAATCGGAGACGGTGTGGCGACAGGCCCAACAGTTTCGGGTGCCGTTGATCGCTTTCATTAACAAAATGGATAAATTGGGGGCTGATTTTGCTCACGCCATCGAAACGATGCGAGAGCGCCTGGTCGCCAATCCCGTCGCAATTCAATGGCCCATCGGACGAGAATCCGGCTTTCGAGGCGTGATAGATTTGCTCGAGATGCAGGCCATCGTGTGGACAGACGGGTTGGGCGCGTCGTCCGAGTTCGTCGAGATCCCGGCCGATTTGGAGGACGTGGTGCTAGAGATGCGGGAGCAGGCGGTCGAGCGAATTGTCGAGACGGACGATCACTTGATGATGCGCTACCTGGAAGGCCAGGAGATTTCAGCGGCCCAATTGCGACAGGCTTTGCGGCGGGCGACGCTTTCTGGGCGGATCAACCCGGTGTTGTGTGGATCGGCTTTGCGCAACAAGGGCGTGCAGCCCCTGCTCGATGCCATCGTGGATTACCTGCCGTCGCCGCTGGATATACCGCCGGTGGAGGGGGTCAATCCGTACACACAAAAGGTGGAGGTTCGTCATTCGAATCCGGACGAACCCCTGGCAGCACTGGTCTTTAAAATTGCGAGTGATCCATACGTAGGAAGGCTGGCCTACTTCCGAGTCTATTCGGGGAAGATAAAGGTCGGTTCGACGGTCATCAACATCACTGGCGAGGCCAAGCAGCGCAAAGAGCGCATCAGTAAACTGCTCCGCATGTACGCTGACCGCCGGGAAGAGATTCAAGAACTGCGCGCTGGGGATATTGGGGCGACGTTGGGCCTGAAAGCGACGTTTACCGGAGATACGTTGTGCGTACCTCACGGGCCGATTATCCTGGAGGCGATCACGTTTCCAGAGCCGGTCGTCTCGGTTGCAATTGAGCCTCGGACGGCTGCGGACCAGGATCGGTTGACGGAAGGGTTGCAGCGTTTGGCTGAGGAAGACCCGACGTTCATCGTGCGAACGGATGAGAACACCGGGCAGACGCTCATTGCCGGGATGGGAGAGTTGCACCTGGAAATCCTGACCGATCGGTTGATGCGTGAATTCGGTGTGAGCGGACGGGTGAGTCCACCACGGGTCACCTACCGCGAGACGATCACGCAGCAGGCCAGGGGAGAGGCTACCTTTGAGCGCCAAACGGGAGGGCGAAACCACTTTGCCCACGTCTGGCTGCAAGTGCAGCCCTTGCCGAGCGGAGAGGGGTTTCTGTTTGTCAATCCTATCCGACCCCGGGATCTGCCGGCGGAGTATATTGAAGCGGTAGAACGGGGCTGCCGGGAGGCGATGGAAAGCGGTGTGTTGGCTGGCTATCGGCTGGTGGATGTCAGGGTGCAGTTGCTCGATGTGGAGTGGGATGAGGAGGCATCTTCGGAGTTGGCATTCAAAGTGGCTGGCGCGCAGGCGTTCAGTCAGGCAGTGGAGGAAGCCTCTCCTGCTCTACTAGAGCCGGTGATGGATCTGGAGGCCGTGGTGTCGGAAGCTTATACCGGCGAGGTGATGGGGGACTTGAATGCGCGAGGGGCGGAAATCCGGAAAGTGACCTCTCGAGTGGGAAGTGTGCAAGCGATACGAGCTTTTGTTCCCCTGGCCAAGATGTTTGGATACGCCACTGCCTTGCGCAGTTTGACACAGGGTAGGGGCACGTTTACGATGGAGTTTGATCATTACGCACGAGTTGACCAACAGCGAATGGATGCCATTATATATGGCGGAGGTTGGCAGGCAGGTTAATCCTTGCTGATACATTGTTCGAAAGGAGTGAGACATGGCAAAGGAAACATTTGAACGAACAAAACCACACGTCAATGTAGGAACCATTGGGCACATTGACCACGGCAAAACAACACTTACTGCAGCAATTACAAAGGTACTCTCATTGAAGGGCTTGGCCAGTTTCCAGGCCTACGATCAGGTAGCCAAGGCGGACGCCAAGATGTTCCGTCGTGACGCGACCAAGATCCTGACTGTGGCTATTGCGCACGTGGAGTACGAGACTGAGAATCGGCATTATGCTCACATCGATTGCCCCGGTCACCGGGACTATATCAAGAATATGATCACCGGTGCGGCGCAGATGGATGGAGCAATCTTGGTCGTCTCGGCGGCGGATGGTCCGATGCCCCAGACACGGGAGCACGTGCTTCTGGCTGGTCAGGTGCACGTCCCGGCCATCGTGGTCTTTTTGAACAAGGTGGACCTGATGGACGATCCCGAACTGTTGGAGCTCGTAGAACTGGAGCTGCGCGAGCTGCTCGACAGCTATGATTTTCCAGGGGACGAGATTCCCATCGTACGCGGCAGTGCGTTGGGCGCATTGCAGAGCGATAGTACAGATCCAGATGCGCCAGAGTACGAGTGCATTTGGGAACTGATGCGCGTCGTGGACGACTATATCCCTCAGCCAGATCGGGATGAAGACAAGCCGTTCTTGATGCCGGTCGAGGATGTCTTCTCCATCAAGGGTCGGGGTACGGTGGTGACAGGCCGTGTCAGCCGAGGCAAGATGGCGCCGATGACCGATGTCGAGATCGTCGGGCTGCAAGAGCAGCCCGTCAAGACAGTCGTCACCGATATGGAGATGTTCCGCAAAAAGCTGGTCGAGGTCAAGGCAGGTGATAACGCTGGGTTGCTGTTGCGCGGGATTGACCGGGACGGGGTGCAGCGAGGACAAGTCATCGCGGCCCCTGGCAGCATCAAGCCTCACAAGCGGTTCATGAGCGAGGTATACGTCCTGCAGCGGGAAGAGGGTGGACGCCACAAGGCGTTCTTCAGTGGCTACCGTCCGCAGTTCTACGTCCGCACGATGGATGTGACCGGCAACATCACTCTGCCCGAAGGGGTCGAGATGGTGATGCCTGGCGACAATGTGAATTTGGAAGTGGAGTTGATCGACCCGGTCGCCATTGAGGAAGGCTCCCGCTTTGCTATCCGCGAGGGCGGGCTGACGGTTGGCGCGGGCGTCATCACCAAGATTTTGGACTAGGTGAACAGGTATGGCAAAGCAGAGGATCCGCATTCGGTTGAAAGCTTACGATCATCGCGTGATAGACGAGTCGGCCAAGCGCATTGTGGAAACGGCAGAGCGTACAGGGGCGACCGTGGTAGGGCCGGTGCCCTTGCCGACCAGGATAGAGCGTTTCACGGTCCGTCGTTCGACCTTCATTGACAAGGACTCGCACGAACATTTCGAGATTCGCACTCACAAGCGGTTGATTGACGTCGTCGAGCCGGACAACAAGACGATTGATTCTTTGATGCGGTTGAATCTGCCTGCTGGTGTAGATATCGAGATCAAGTTATAAGCGAGGGAGATAGGGCGGAGGGATGGAGGAGAGAGTTTAGCTTTCTCCTCCCATTTTCCTGGCTGTCTCTTCAGAGTTGGCGCGAGTGGATAGGCTGACTCTTTGGCTCAGGGTGAGGGCGCGTTAAAGACAGGGCCATCCCTTGGGAGGTGGTGTGTGAAGGCTATCTTGGGTAAAAAAGTTGGGATGACACAGATATTCGACGAGCAGGGTAAGGCCATTCCTGTGACGGTGATTGAGGCCGGCCCGTGTTACGTGACTCAACTCAGGACCTTGGAGCGGGACGGGTACCAAGCTGTGCAGGTGGGTTTCGAGCAGGTGCATCCTGAACGGTTGAGCGGTGGTGAGAAAGGGCATCTGTCCTACAGCAGTGTACCCCCGCTGCGCTATCTGCGCGAGTTCCGTTTGCGCGTGGAGGACGAGATCGAGGAAGGACAGCGCGTCTTGGCGGACGTCTTTGAGGTCGGCGATCAGGTGGATGTGGTGGGCACCTCGAAGGGGCGTGGATTTGCCGGGGTGGTCAAACGGTATGGTTTTCGGGGCGGTCCCAAGACGCACGGTCAATCGGATCGGCAGCGTGCGCCCGGTTCCATCGGCGCCGGTACTGGCCAGGGCCGGGTTTGGAAGGGACAGCGGATGCCCGGTCGGATGGGGAATGCGCGAGTGACGGCCCAAAACCTGCGGGTCGAAGTCGTGGATGCGGAGCGAAATCTATTGGCGGTGCGAGGCAGTGTGCCAGGCGCCCGGGGTGGGCTCTTGATGATTACGCAGGCCCGCAAGTCAAAAGAGCTGTTCAAGCAGCGGGGTGAGTAGGAGAGCCATGGTTGTTCCATTGTACAACACCAAGGGAGAGACTGTCGGCGAGATCGAGTTGCGCTCGGACATTTTCGAGGCCGACGTGAACGTGTCTCTGATGCATCAGGCGTTGGTCCGTCAGTTGGCCAATGCCCGACAGGGGACGCACAAGGCCAAGTCGAGGGGCGAGGTGAATCGCACCAAGGCCAAGTGGTATCGGCAGAAAGGGACCGGGCGGGCGCGGCACGGCAGTCGTAACGCCAACCTGTTCGTGGGCGGTGGTGTGGCTCACGGCCCGACTCCCCATCGCTATACCAAAAAGATGCCGCGCAAGATGAGCCGGGCAGCGCTGCGTTCGGCGCTTTCGGTCAAGGCGACGGAAGATCAAATCGTCGTGCTGGACGCGCTGGAGATGGAGATGCCCAAGACGAAGGATATGGTGGCCGTGCTAGACCGTCTGGGGCTGGAGCAGCGGGTGCTGATTTTGCTTTCGGAAAGAAACGAGCCCGTGGAAAAGTCGGCGCGCAATTTATCCCAGGTCAAGACCCTGCGGGCCAGTTATCTGAACATTCGGGATTTGTTTAATTATGATTGCGTGCTGATGCCGTTGGATGCACTGCACGTGGTTGAGAATATTTTGGGGTAGGCGTGATGAATCCCTACGAGATAATCGTTCGGCCAATTGATACAGAAAAGACGCGTTATCAGGCTTCCGAGTTGGGGCAGTACACCTTCGAAGTGCACTCTGGCGCCAACAAGATCGAGGTCAAGCGCGCGATTGAAAAGATCTATGGTGTGCAAGTGGCGTCGGTCAATACGATAGTGATGCCAGCCAAGATCTCGAGGCGGCATGGCCGGCGCCGCGTGATGCGTCGTCGAGTCTGGAAGAAGGCTTTGGTCACGCTGGCGCCGGGCCAGCGTATGGAAGTGTTTGAAGGGGTATAGGTATGCCGGTAAAGACGTACAAGCCAACCTCACCGGGGCGGCGAGGAATGACCGGTTCCACGTTCGACGAGATCACGCAGGTGGAGCCGGAGCGCAGTTTGCTGCGTCCGTTGCGCAAGCGAGCTGGAAGGAACGTCCATGGGCGTGTGACGGTTCGTCATCGGGGCGGTGGACATAGACGACAGTACCGGGTGATTGACTTTAAGCGCGACAAGGCAGGCGTGCCAGCCCGGGTGGAGAGCATCGAGTATGATCCCAATCGCTCGGCTCGCATCGCCTTGTTGGTCTATGCGGACGGTGAAAAAAGGTACATTATCGCACCGTTGGGGTTGCAGGTTGGAAGCACGGTCATGAGTGGCAAAGAGGCCGAAATTCGGGTTGGGAATGCTCTGCCGCTGGAGCGCATCCCGCTGGGCACGTTGGTGCATAACATCGAGCTGTACGCAGGGCGGGGAGGACAGATGGTTCGTTCGGCCGGCACGTCGGCGCAAGTGCTGGCGAAGGAAGGGGAGTATGTGACGTTGCGTCTTCCCAGCGGAGAAGTTCGGCTGGTGCGCAAGGAGTGTATGGCCACCATTGGCCAGGTGGGTAACATGGACCACGGGCACATCAAGCTGGGCAAGGCGGGTCGCAAGCGCTGGTTGGGGTATCGTCCGGCGGTGCGTGGGTCGGCTATGTCGCCGCGGGACCATCCTCACGGGGGTGGCGAGGGACGGTCGCCGATAGGGATGCCCAGCCCCAAGTCGCCCTGGGGCCAAAAGACGCTGGGCAAAAAGACGCGCCGCAACAAGGCGACCGAAAAGTACATCGTGCGCCGACGGGGCAAGCGGCGGCGGCGTTAGTGGAATTGGATAGTTCAGGTACGAGATTGTACGCGCTAGGAGATCTGTTATGTCGCGATCACCATTAAAGAGACCGATACCCTACGTAGATCCCAAGCTGTTGCGAAAGATCGAGCGTTTGAATCAGATGGGGGAAAAACGTTTGATTCGCACGTGGTCGAGGGCCTCGACGATCTTTCCGCACATGATCGGGCACACCATTGCCGTCCACGATGGGCGGCGACACGTGCCGATTTACATCACAGAGGATATGGTAGGGCACAAGTTGGGCGAGTTTGCGCCCACCCGCACCTTCCGAGGACATATCGTCAAGGAGAAAAAGGGTCGGGTGCGGCCCAAGTAGGAGATAAGGGATGGGCACAGAAGTGAAGGCTAGGGCAAAGCACGTGCCGATATCGCCGAGCAAAGTCCGGCGGGTAATTGATCAGGTGCGGGGCAAATACGTGGATGAGGCATTGGATTTGCTGCATTTTCTGCCTCACTCGGCAGCGCAGCCGGTGACCAAGTTGATTCTCTCTGCCATCGCAAATGCGGAGGAGAACTTTGGCATCCCTCGCGACGAGTTGTATATTGCGCACATTGTGGCTGATGATGGGCCGGGTGTTATGCCAGGGAAGGGTTGGAGACGGCGATTCGGTGGGCGAGGGCGTTGGCGACCGATTCGGAAGCGCTCTTCTCACATCACGGTGGTGCTCGAGGAGAGAGACTAGGCAGCCGGCAGATTGTCTCGTCGTCGAATGGTAGACTGGGCGAGACTTGATTTTGAGGAGGAATGATTTGGGACGCAAAGTTCACCCTTACGGCTTTAGACTGGGAGTGATTCGGGATTGGAAGGCGCGCTGGTATGCAGAGGGCGACGAGTATGCCGATTTGTTGCACGAAGACCTGACCATCCGCAATTACATTCACGAGAATATGGGGCGGGCAGGGGTCTCGCGTGTCGAAATCGAGCGTTTCCCGAATCAGGTTTCGGTGACTCTCTGGACGGCGAGACCGGGCATCGTGATTGGGCGCAAAGGGGCCTCGGTAAAGATGCTGCGCAAGGATCTGGAGGATATGACGGGCAAGCGCGTCTCTGTGGATGTGCAGGAGGTGGAGCAGCCCGAACTGGATGCCAAACTGGTGGCAGAGAATGTCGTCTCTCAGTTGGAGCGGCGCATTTCGCACAGCCGCGCGATGAAGCGGGCGGTGCAGGGAGCTATGCGCGCCGGGGCACAGGGAATCAAAGTGATGTGTAAGGGGCGTTTGCACGGGGCCGAAATGGCGCGTCAGGCCTGGGTGCGTGAAGGACGGGTGCCTTTGCAGACCTTGCGGGCCGATATTGACTTTGCTCGGGAGGAAGCCCATACCACCTACGGTCGAATTGGGGTCAGGGTGTGGATTTACAAGGGTGAAGTGCTGCCCGAAGCAAAGGCAGAGGAAGAGCCTTTTGTTGTGTAGGGCTTGATGGCTTGAAATTTTGGTGAGGGAGCAGGACAATGTTGCAGCCGAAACGAATGAAGTACCGCAAACAGATGCGCGGTCGAATGAAAGGGCAGGCCTCCCGTGGGGTCGAGGTTGCCTTTGGCGAGTATGGGCTTCAGGCCTTGGAGCCAGGCTGGATAACCGCACGACAGATTGAAGCGGCCCGGCGTGCCATCGTGCGTCACGTGCGCCGGCGTGGCAAGTATTGGATCCGTATCTTTCCCGACAAGCCGGTGACGGCTAAACCGGCTGAAACGCGAATGGGCAAGGGCAAGGGAGCGGTGGATCACTATGTCGCCGTGGTCAAGCCGGGACGGATCATGTTCGAGTTAAGCGGTGTATCTGAAGAGATGGCGCGGGAGGCGATGCGTTTGGCATCTCACAAGTTGCCTATCCAATGTCATTTCGTCGTACGTGAAGGACTAGCGACAGAGTAGGATGGGATGATGGAAGCACGGGAAATTCGCACTTGGACGAGCAAGGACATCGAGGGACGGTTAGAGGATGCTCAGCGCGAGCTGTTTGCACTACGCCGAGAGTTGGCCATGGGGCGTCTGGAAGATCATAACCGGGTGAGGACTGTAAAGCGGGACGTCGCGCGGATGAAGACGATCCTGCGCGAGCGCGAACTGGCCGAGTTATTGGAGGAGGCAGCATAGTGGGCGAACAGCATGGGGCTACGAGAAAACGGCTGGTGGGTGACGTCATCGGCGACAAGATGGACAAGACCGTGGTGGTGACCGTCGAGCGCACTGTACGCCATCCCCGGTATGGCAAAGTGATACGCCAGGTGAAAAAGTACAAGGTGCACGACGAAGGGAATGCATGCCGCGTCGGTGACCAGGTGCTGATCGTCGAATCTCGGCCTCTGAGCCGGGAGAAGCGCTGGGTCGTGGAAAGGATTCTGAAGCGCGCCGATACGGGGTTGCCGGTGGAGGGTGTAGAATGATCCAGCAAGAAAGCCGGCTGCGAGTGGCCGACAATACAGGAGCGCGAGAGGTGCTCGTCATTCGGGTGCTGGGAGGATCTCGACGACGGTATGGCAGGGTCGGCGATACGATCGTGGCGACGGTGAAGCAGTCTACCCCCAGGGCTCAGGTGAAGAAGGGAGACATCGTACGGGCGGTGATCGTGCGCACGGCCAAGGAGTATCGCCGTGAGGATGGGTCTTCCATTCGGTTCGACGATAATGCGGCGGTGATTCTTGATGGAAACAGCCTGAATCCCAAGGGGACGCGTATTTTTGGACCAGTCGCCCGCGAGTTGCGTGAAAAGGGGTTTATGAAGATCGTCTCACTAGCCCCTGAGGTATTGTGATGGTGGTTGAGGGAGGTAGGTAGAGTGGCCAAAATCAAGAAGGGTGATACGGTAGAGGTCATTTCGGGGGATGCGCGGTTCTCTGATCAGCCTGGTCGTGGGGTCAGAGGTACAGTGCAGTGGGTGACACCCAAGAGTGATCGGGTTGTTGTCTCTGGAATCAATGTTGTCAAAAAGCACCAGCGGGCTGTGCGTGCTGGGCGGACTCAGGTTCAAGCGGGTATTATCGAGTTCGAGGCTCCGATTCACATCTCTAACGTGATGTTGGTGTGTCCTCGGTGTGACGAGCGCACGCGAGTTGGATATACCTGGCTAGAGGACGGTCGCAAGGTGCGCCTGTGTAAACAGTGCGGCGAGATTATTGATTAGCCGGTGATATAATTGTTAGGTTGAGGTAGGTAAGCTGATGCAACGTTTGCAAGAGCGCTATCGTGAAGAGATCCGGCCCGTATTGATGGACGAGTTCGGATACAAGAGTATCATGCAAGTGCCGCGTTTGCAAAAGATCGTGGTCAACGTGGGGGTGGGAGAGGCGCTGGATAACGCCAAGGCGCTGGATCATGCCGTGCGGGATATCGAGACGATTACCGGGCAGCGTCCGGTGATCACTCGGGCGCGCAAGTCTATCGCCAGCTTCAAGCTGCGAGAGGGCCGGGCAATTGGGGTCAAGGTGACGTTGCGTGGAGAGCGGATGTGGGCGTTTCTTGATCGGTTGTGCAACGTGGCCTTGGCGCGGCAGCGCGACTTTCGCGGCGTTCCCGATACGTTGGATGGACGGGGGAACTTTACGCTCGGTTTGCGTGAGCAGTTGGTATTTCCCGAAGTGGACTATGACTCGATTGACAAGATACGTGGTATGGAGATCAGTATCGTCACCACGGCTGAAACTGACGAGGAAGGGCGGCGCTTGTTGGACTTGTTGGGAATGCCCTTCCGTCGTAGAGGTCGGTGAGTAACCGAAACTGGAGAGTAGAGTATGGCAAAAACGTGTATGCCGATTCGAGAAAAGCGACGCAAGCATCCGACGCAGGTGCGGAACCGGTGTAGAATATGCGGACGCCCTCGGGGTTATATCCGCCGCTTTCAACTGTGTCGCATCTGTTTCCGAGAACTGGCTTTACAGGGCGAGATCCCTGGTGTCGTAAAGTCGAGTTGGTGAGTCAAGTGAGAACGAGAGGTTTGGTTCGATGACGATGTCTGACCCAATAGCCGATATGTTGACGCAGATCCGCAATGCCTCGATGGTGGGTCATCCTGGCGTGCGTCTGCCCTCTTCCAAGATCAAGGTGGCGATTGCCAAGATTCTGAAGGAGGAGGGATTCATCGAGAATTATTATGTGACGGACGAACGCCCACAGCCGCAGTTGGTCATCAAGCTCAAGTATATGGGTGAGAGAAAAGACCGCCATCCGGTTATCACGGGGCTGCAGCGTGTGAGCAAACCGGGACGGCGTGTTTATACACGCATGTCCGAGATACCGTGGGTGCAAAGCGGTATAGGGATCGCAATTCTCACGACTCCCAAAGGGGTGCTGACGGGACAGCAAGCCCGGCGCCTGGGGGTGGGTGGTGAGATCTTGTGTTATGTGTGGTAAGGGAGGACGGTCGTGTCACGAATTGGACGTATGCCGATTCCCCTGCCGGCAGGGGTAACCATCGGTATTCAGGGCAGCCGGGTGACGGTGACGGGAAGCCGAGGCACGCTCTCCCGCGAATTTCACCCGGACATGCAGATTGGATTGCAGGATAATCAGTTGGTGGTGCAACGTCCCACGGACCAGCGTCACCACAGAGCCCTGCACGGTTTGACCCGGGCTTTGTTGAACAATATGGTGATCGGGGTACACGAGGGCTTTGAGAAAAAGTTAGAGATCCAAGGGGTAGGCTATCGGGTGGACCTGCAGGCTGATGGAAGTCTGCTGCTGCAACTGGGGTTCTCTCATCCCGTGCGCATCACGCCACCCGAGGGAATCCACTTTGAGGTTGAGGCTCGCACCAAGGTCATCACCGTGAGTGGGATAGACAAAGAAATGGTCGGGCAGGTGGCGGCTGAGATTCGCGCGTGGCGGCCCCCGGAGCCTTACAAGGGTAAGGGGATTCGATATCTGGGCGAGCACGTTCGTCGCAAGGCCGGCAAGGCCGGCAAGATCGCCTAGCCGGTTCGGGGTTTGAAAAGCGCCGACAGGGTGTTGTGATGGGCCTCAACACGGTCGGCCAGATCTGAAATCAAGAGGTTGGAAATGCCAGAGATTGATCGTCGGAAAGCTCGCCTGCGAAGGCATCGCCGTGTGCGGAAGCACGTGGTGGGGGTGCCGGAGCGACCACGGTTGAACGTTTTTCGCAGCTTGCGTCATATTTATGCCCAGGTGATTGATGACAGCCAGGGACACACCTTGGTCGCGGCGTCTACCATGGATCCGGAGGTGGGGCCGCAGATTGAGGGCCTGTCGAAGACGGAGCAGGCCCGGGTGGTGGGGAAGGTGTTGGCGGAGCGGGCACTGAGCCAGGGCGTCGTAAAGGTCGTGTTCGACCGGGGTGGGTATCAGTACCACGGTCGTGTCAAGGCTCTGGCAGACGCAGCCCGTGAAGGTGGGCTCGAGTTTTAAGCGCAACGGAGGCAGAATGGCCGAAGGGAATGTACGGGATCGCGAAGTCTTTGAAGAGCGAGAGGAACTGGACGAGCGCGTCGTGGACATCACGCGAGTCGCCAAGGTAGTCAAGGGAGGACGGCGCTTTGGGTTCCGTGTGGTAGCCGTGGTGGGCGATAACCGAGGGCAGGTTGGTATGGGAGTCGGTAAGGCGCGCGCAGTGCCAGACGCGATTCGCAAGGCGACAGAACGAGCACGACGCAACATGCAGTCCGTGGCTTTGGTGCAAACGACGATCCCCCACGCGGTCGAAGGACAGTGCAGCGGGGCGCGGGTGCTGCTCAAACCAGCGTCTCCGGGCACTGGAGTCATCGCGGGGGGTGGCGTGCGCGCCGTATTGGAGGCCGTCGGTGTGCGGGATGTGCTCACCAAATCGCAGGGGAGTGCCAATGCTTTGAACGTGGTGCGGGCCACCATGGACGGGTTACAGCAGCTGCGCCGGGTGGAGAATGTGGCCCGAGAACGTGGTGTGCCGCTGGTCAAGGTGATGCCGTTCTGGAGGAGAGGGGAATGAGTGAAGCCAGTGGAAAGAGCAGGCTGCGGATCACCCTCACGAAAAGCCTGATTGGCTATTCGCAGCGCCAGAAGCGGACTGCCCAGGCCTTGGGATTGCGACGGATGCAGCAAACGGTGGAACGAGATGATACGCCGGTGATCCGGGGGATGATCGCAAAGATCGAGCATCTGGTGACGGTTGAGGAATTGGAGTAGCGGGGCTGCTCGGTTGGAGGGGATGAGTCGTGAAGTTACATGATTTGAAGCCCGCCCAAGGGGCGGTAAAGAGGCGAAAACGAGTAGGGCGTGGTATCGCGGCCGGGCAGGGTAAAACGGCTGGACGGGGAACCAAAGGCCAGAACGCTCGCAGTGGAGGGGGAGTGCGCCCGTATTTTGAGGGTGGACAGTTGCCCTTGGTACGCAAACTCCCCTTCGTTCGAGGCGTCGGTTTCCGCGATCCGTGGCGTGTTCAATTTACGGCGGTGAACCTGGAAAGATTGGTGGACTTGGAGTCTGAGGTCACGCCAGAGACCCTGGTCGAGGCCGGCGTCATCAAGAGCGCGGACGAACTGATCGTGATTCTGGGGCGGGGCGAGTTAGAACGTCCCCTCATCGTCAAGGCGCATCGGTTTTCGAGCAGCGCGCGGGCCAAGATCGAGGCAGCCGGGGGTGTGGTGGAGGAATTGCCGTGGAAACGAGGCGGCTATCGAACGCGATAGTCCCTGGATGGTAGGATTAACGACGAACTGGGAGAGTTGAGGAATGATTCAAGCCCTGCAGAATGCTATGGCTTTGCCCGACTTGCGGCGCAAGTTGTTATATACTCTGTTGATCCTGGTGATCTACCGGTTGGCAGCACACGTGCCGGTGCCAGGCGTGAATCAGGCGGCGCTGCAGCAGTTGTTGCAAGGGTCCGGCGCTACCAACCAACTGTTCAACCTGATGGACATTTTATCGGGCGGGGCAGTGGCCAACTTTTCGGTCATGGCAAACGGTGTGTACCCGTACATTACGGCTTCGATCATCTTTACGCTGTTGACGCCGATCTTTCCGGCGTTGGAACGACTGGCCGAGGAAGGGGAGGCCGGACGGCGCAAGATCAATCAGTGGCAGTATTATGTGGCTATCCCGCTGGCGATGTTGCAAGCGTTTGGTCAGGCCCGAATTTATAGCGCGGGGACCGGTGGGCAACCGATATTGCCTAATTTTGGATTCGATACGCCCGAGAATATCCTGCCGACAATCGCGGTGCTTTTGGCGATGACGGCTGGCACGATGTTTGCCATCTGGTTGGGGGATTTGATCACCGAACAGGGCATCGGCAATGGGTTATCGCTGATTATTTTCAGTGGTATCGTGGCGAATGTGCCGCAGAACTTGCAGCGCATCTGGCTGCAAGCTCAGGCGCGAGAGGGCGGCACCGGGATGGGTGTGTTGATGGTAGGAGTCTTTTTGGCGATCATGGCCATCACAATGTTCGTCGTGGTGGTGGTGCAGGAAGGGGAACGGCGTATCCCGGTCCAGTACGGCAAGCGCGTCCGGGGCATCAAAATGTACGCTGGCGGCAGCACCCACATCCCGCTACGGGTCAACACGGCGGGTATGATCCCGTTGATTTTTGCCCAGTCCATTCTCACGTTTCCGGCCGTGGTGGCCCAGTTCTTTCTCGCGAGTGAAAACGTAACGGTGGCGAAGGTGGCTCAGGGTGTGATAGAGTTTTTCAGCGGGCAAAGCCCGTGGTATGGAGTACTTTTCTTCCTGGGTGTGGTGGGATTCACCTATTTTTATACCGACGTAATGGTTCAACAGCAGGACCTTCCAGGCGCATTGCAACGTCAAGGAGGGTTCATTCCGGGCATTCGGCCCGGTAAAAAGACGGCGGATTACATCAATTCTGTCTATCGGCGCATCACATTGGTGGGAGCTCTGTTCTTGGGTGGGGTAGCCGTGCTGCCCTACATCGTGGATCTGTTCTTGGACACCCAAGTGTTGTTAGTCACTTCTTCCGGGATATTGATCGTGGTTGGAGTGGTGATAGATACGATGCGCCAGTTGGAGGCTCAACTGTTGATGCGTCACTATGAGGGGTTCATCAAATAGTCGGGCCAGATGTGGAGGAGGTTGCGAGATGAAAGTATCACCTTCGGTAAAGCGGCTTTGTCCGAAATGCAAGATTATTCGGCGACGGGGCGTGATACGGGTGATTTGTGAGAACCCGAAGCACAAGCAGCGGCAGGGATAATTTGAGGATGGAATGACGCTAGCTATAGATCGGGAGAGGATGGACGTGTTCCGTTTTCTGATCTAGGCGCTCGATTTTCTGGAGGGAGTTATGGCACGTATCGCAGGGGTAGATTTGCCAAGAAATAAGCGAGTGGAAATCGGCTTGACGTATATCTATGGCATCGGGCGTAGCTCGAGCGGCGAGATTCTGCGCAAGGCCGGCATAGATCTAGACAAAAGGGTCAAGGATCTGACCGAGTCGGAGATCACCGCGCTCCGTGAATCTATTGACCGGGGATACCAAGTCGAGGGTGACTTGCGACGCGAGGTGCAGATGAACATCCGCCGTCTGATGGACATTGGGTGTTATCGAGGTCTGCGCCATCGCCGTAACCTGCCCGTTCGGGGGCAGCGTACGCGGACGAACGCACGGACCAAGCGTGGTCCAAAGAAGACGGTGGCCGGTCGTGGTCGGCGTCGTGGGATGAAGAAGAAGTAGCCGGTGGAGTGCAGGAGGAGTAATGGCACGTAGTAAAACGAGTCAGCGCCGCGGGGGTCGTCGAGTCAAGAAGAACGTGCCGCGTGGGCAGGTTCACATTCACGCGACGTTCAACAATACGATAGTGACGATGACAGACGTACAGGGCAACGTCATCAACTGGGCCAGTGGTGGAACGGTGGGGTTCAAAGGATCCCGCAAGAGTACGCCGTTCGCAGCGCGGCAGGCCGCTCAAAAGGCGGCCAAGGAAGCGATGGATAATGGGATGATCGAGGTGGACGTGTACGTCAAGGGCCCCGGTCCTGGGAGAGAAGCGGCAATTCGCTCCCTGCAAGCGGTGGGACTGAAAGTGCGTTCCATCTCTGACGTGACACCTGTTCCACACAACGGTTGCCGTCCACCCAAGAGGCGGCGGGTCTAGTCCAGATCATAGTGGGATGGAGGAGTAAGAAAGTATGGCCAGATATACCGGCCCAGTTTGTAAACTGTGTCGTCGTGAAGGCGAAAAATTGTTCTTGAAGGGGGCGCGGTGTTTCTCGTCCAAGTGCCCCTTTGAGCGGGATCGTAGCTATCCGCCTGGCGAACATGGGCGAATGGCCCAGTTCCGGCGGCGTCGCGTGACCGACTATCAGCGGCAGTTGCGCGAAAAGCAAAAGGTGCGCCGCATCTATGGCGTGTTGGAACGCCAGTTTCGGCGGTATTATCGCGAGGCGGAACGTCGGTCTGGGCTGACGGGCGAGAATTTGCTCATTATCCTGGAGAGCCGGCTGGATAATGTGATCTATCGGCTGGGATTTGCAGACTCTCGGGCGCAAGCGCGTCAGCTCGTTCAACACGGTCACTTTCTCGTCAACGGACGGCGTACGGACATCCCATCCTATCTCGTCACTCCACAGGATAGGATCCAAGTGCGGGATGGGAGTCGCAAGCGCACATACTTTAAGGAGCGCGCCCAACTCTTGGACGAGGGAGCGATACCTGCCTGGTTGAGCCTGGACGCGGAAGCAATGACCGGCCGGATGCTCAATCTGCCTGTGCGCCAAGATATCGATGCTGGCTTGAACGAGTACTTGATTGTCGAGTATTATTCAAGATAGGGAATTCGAACGTCTCGCTTCTGGGCATGAGGATTTTCCACCCACAGACAGGTTAGGTGGACAGAAGCTAGCTGAAGTAAACAGGAGGCGACAGTTGTCAGTTCAGGTGCTGCCGAAAATTGAGACGGATGCGATTTCCCAGACGTATGGTCGGTTCATCATTGGTCCGCTGGAGAGTGGCTTCGGGGTCACGTTGGGCAATGCGTTACGGCGCGTGTTGCTTTCTGCCTTGCCGGGAGCAGCTGTCACTTCGCTCCGTATTTCTGATGTGGCACACGAATTTACCACAATTCCTGGGGTGCGCGAGGATGTGATCCAGTTCATCTTGCAGGTCAAGCAGCTGCGCCTAAAGATGGATGTCGAGGAACCGATGCGCATGTCTTTACAGGTACGAAGCGAAGGCACCGTGACAGCCGGGGATATTCAAGCCCCGTCCGAGATCGAAATTCTGAATCCGGACCTGTATCTCTTTACCGTGGATTCTACCGACGTGGGAATTGACCTCGAGTTTGTGGTTGAACAGGGCAGAGGGTACCTGCCGTCGGATGGACGGGGACGGATGCCCATCGGCGAGCTACCCGTAGATGCCATATTCAGTCCCATCCGTCGCGTCGCTTTCGATGTGGACCGCGCCCGGGTGGGTCAGATGACTAACTATGACCGTCTGAAGTTAGAGGTCTGGACAGATGGACGGATGGGACCCTTGGAAGCGCTCAAGGAGGCCGCTCGTATCCTGGTCACGCACCTGCGGTTGATCGCTGGTCTGACCCTGGAAGAAGAGCAAGAGCCGGAGGAGGAAGGGGCCAGATTGCCCAGTGAGGTGTACGAGATTCCGGTCGAACAGCTCGATCTCAGTGTGCGGGTCTTTAACTCGCTCAGGCGGACTGGCATCACCAGTGTGGGTGAAGTTTTGGAGATGCTGACCTTGGGAGAGGATACGTTGCTGACCATTCGTAACTTTGGACAGAAATCGCTGGATGAGCTAAAAGAACGTCTCCAGGCGAAAGGCTTTCTGGAGGAGGATTTTGGGGAGAGTGGAGGTGAGTAAATGCGGCATCGCGTTGCAGGGAAGAAACTAGGCCGCTCCAGCGGGCACCGCAAGGCGTTACGCCGCAATCTGGTAACCGCCTTGCTTCATCACGAGCGCATCGAGACAACCGAAGCCAAGGCCAAGGCGATCCGAGGGCAGGCGGAGAAATTGATCACGTTGGCCAAGCGAGGCTTGGCAGCGGGACAAGAGGATCCGAGCCGCGAAGTCCACGCGCGCAGATTGGCCGCTGGGCGTATGGTTCGCTGGGTGGCAGAGACTGACGGCACCCGAGTGGACGTGCTGAAAAAACTGTTCGATGACATTGCGCCGCGTTACGCGGATAGACCGGGGGGCTATACCCGGATTTACAAATTAGGGCTGCGCCAGGGTGATGCAGCGCCAATGGTTTTGCTCGAATTGGTCGAGTAGGCCAGCGCTGCTATGCGGGTGTGGGCGATCGTTGCCTACGACGGGACGGATTACAGCGGCTTTCAGCGACAGGCCAATGCCCCGACCATTCAGGAGGCCTTGGAAACTGCGCTGGAGCAGATCACCCAAGAGTCCATCACCGTTCTAGCAGCGGGGCGCACAGACGCCGGCGTGCACGCCGTTGGACAGGTCATTGCTTTCGATACGGCCTGGCGGCACAGCGTGGGCGACCTGCAGCGGGCGATGAACGCAGTTCTGCCGGCCGACATCTCTGTCCGTGGAGTAGCGGAGGGTGCGCCGAACTTGCATCCGCGCTACGATGCCCTTGGGCGGCGCTATAGGTACACGGTCTACCATGCACCGGTGCGCTGTCCGTTGGCTCGGCGGTACAGTCTGCACCTGGTCGCTCCGCTGGACGTAGAGGCGATGCAGCGAGCGGCCCAGAAGCTGGTGGGGGAGCAGGACTTTGCTGCATTTGGACAGCCGACTGCGGGCCGCGTCACGGTGCGGCGGCTGCTGATGGCCGAGTGGAGGGACAAGTCGCCCTGGCTAACGTTCGACGTCGAGGCGAATGCCTTTCTCTACCGGATGGTTCGTAGCATCGTAGGGACGCTGCTCTTGGTGGGGCAGGGCAAGATGGGGGTGGACGAGTTCGAGGCGGTGTTGGCATCACGCGACCGCAGCCAGGCCGGCCCGACCGCCCCCCCGCAGGGGCTGTGCCTGATGGAAGTGACATACTGATACCGGGCCGCGGAATTATACATTTTGGATGGGAGTGTCGTAATCGTGAAGACTTTTGTAACCAAGCACAAAGATGTCCAGCGAGAGTGGTTCGTGGTGGATGCCACAGGGCAAACGCTGGGACGATTGGCTGCTCAAGTGGCTGTGAGACTGCGCGGCAAGCACAAGCCAATCTATTCACCCGGAGTGGATACCGGCGATTACGTGATCGTCGTCAACGCGGACAAGATTCACGTGACTGGAGACAAGCTGGATAGCAAGATGTATTATCGCTATTCGGGATATCCAGGGGGGTTGAAGAGCATTACGCTGCGCGATTTGCTCGAAAAACATCCCACGCGGGTGGTCGAACGGGCGGTACGGGGAATGTTGCCCAAGAATCGCTTGGGACGCAAGATGCTCAAAAAATTAAAGGTCTATGCCGGACCGGAGCATCCTCACGCGGCTCAGCAACCCAAGCCGTTAGAGTTGAATTGACAGGAGAAATAGGATGGAGTATTACGAAGCGGTAGGGCGGCGCAAGACAGCAACGGCTCGGGTACGGTTGTTCCCTGGCGGTGAGGGCAATGTCATCGTCAACGAGCGACCGCTCGACGAGTACTTTGTTCGAGATGGCGACGTTATGCACTTGATGGCCCCGCTCAAGGCGACGGCCACGGAGCATCGTTTCAACATCAGTGTTCATGTGATGGGGGGGGGGATGACCGGTCAGGCAGGGGCGGTCCGGTTGGGGATCGCACGGGCGCTGTTGGAAACGGATCCCGAACTGCGCCCTGTGCTGCGCAAAGGGGGATTTCTCACCCGTGACGCGCGGGCCAAAGAGCGCAAAAAGCCCGGCCTCAAACGGGCCCGCAAAGCGCCCCAGTACACAAAGCGTTAGACGGAA
>DSDT01000421.1 GCA_011048615.1 Chloroflexota bacterium
CCTCTTGTTTTTGGGCGCGTTGGAGGGCAATCTCCATAGCTGTTTGAGTGGGTTCGGTCTCTTCGAGGGTCTCCTCTATCTCCTCGTGAATGTCCATCATAGATAGGTCAATCCGGCGCTTTCGGCGGTCGACTTTGAGGATGCGGACCTCGATTTCATCCCCCATTTTCACCAATTCCGATGGATGACGCACATATCCAGATGACATCTCCCGAACGTGGAGGAGGCCAGGCCGTTCGGCGCCAATGTCCACAAAGGCCCCGTATTGCTCAATCCTGGTGACGGTGCCGGTGTACACCTGGTTTTCCGCCATTTCTTGCCAGTCCAGGTCTGGGGGTTGGACCATAGTCAGGCCGATGCGTCCCTTCTTGGGATTGACTTGGGTGACCCAGACGGTCACGGTATCACCTGGCTGGACAGCATCGGTCACGCGGTTGATCCGCTCGGGGGAGAGTTGCGAAATATGTATTACGCCGTCATAGTCAAGCCCTAGGTCAACCACCGCGCCATACAATTGGGTGTCTTTGATGATGCCCTGCAGGCACATCTTGGGTTTCAGGTCGGCGATTGAGGTGGGTTGTTCGATTTCCATCATAGTATGCTCCTTACATTATATTGGTCTGGTTCAACGAGGAATGGATTATAGTCCAGGATTCAAAAGTGTCAAGTCCGCCCACTTCGCATAGCGATTGTGGCGTGGACTGATGGCTCCCGTGGTTCTCTTGATTGCAAGAGTAGGCTATGCGAAGTTGTTTTGGGTGCCCGGTGCAGTCCGGGTGGGTGAGTGGGTGGGCGGTTTACCATAGCGCGTCAGGAAATGTGATGATCCCCGAGTGAACACCCACGCGTTTGTACATCTTTATGCCTCCGTAGGGTTCTACCATAATGCCGTCGTGAATAGCCCAACTGCGGCCCCGTACGCTCTCTTCCGCTCCGGGCCTCCGAAACGGCGTCGAGTTATCCAGTTGCCTGACCAGCAACCCTCCCGGCGCAAATTCTTTGTGAATCCACTCCATCCGTCCCAGCCCCATAGCGTAGGAAAAGCCGAGCCGTTCAAACAGAATAGCATTGTGATATGCCAGCGGTTGGATGTAGAAGGCATCGTGGTGCAATCCCAAAACGAATTGTTCCAGAATGGGCATCAGCCTGCGAGTGATCCCCAGACCGCGTCGCACCTGTCCAGGAGTCAGTCCCGCTTTCATAGCCCTGACTTCCTCCTCAATATTGCGCGCCAGGGTGCCAAAGTAGGTGGGTGTACCGTCAGGCAAAACATCAATATCAAATCGTTCCGAGTACGGATCATTCACGATGAACAATATGACTTCGATTTGATTGTTGGGGGTATCGGCCAGTTGTAGATACAGAACTGGATCTTGAGCGTCCCACACGTGACGCAGAGCAAGCTCGACCGAGGACACTCCGGTTTGAAAGGTAAACAGCGGCCGGCCCTCACTATCCGTCAACGTCTGGTCAATTCCGAAACGAAAGAGCAGTTCTAGGGGAATCAGATGGTGATAGACTTGTCGCATCTGTTCGTGGGCGAGTTTGTTGACCTGGCGGATGGAGAAAAGCTCCACATCTTGCAATAATGGCGGAGGAGATCGCCCTCGACTCGTTCTACTGGAGAGCGAGGCTTGACTCATCTGTCAGTCCGTTCCTTCAGTGCGCGTTCAATGTCGCGCTGAGCATCACGCTCGGCAATGGTCTGCCGTTTGTCATACTTGCGTTTGCCCCGCGCCAGTGCAATCTCGACCTTGGCCCATCCATCCCGGAGATAGAGTCGTAAGGGTACGATAGTGTACCCACGCTCTCGAATGCGGGAAAGCAAGCGATCCAGTTCACGACGATGGAGTAAGAGCTTGCGTGGGCGATGGGCGTCGTGGCTGTGGCGTCCGGCCGGATCATACGGTGCAATGTGCACATTGATCAGCCACAGCTCATCCCCTCTAGGCTGTACGTAGCCATCGCTCAGATTCACACGCCCCGCACGGATGGATTTGATCTCTGTACCCGTCAGGACCAGGCCAGCCTCGAAGCGATCTTCGAGTTGGAAATCCCGTCCCGCTTTTCGATTGGTGGCTATTGCCTTTACACCTGATTCTGACATCGGTGCTAATCCGCGAGCAGGTACTCGACAGCCCACTCCAGCTGGGGATCTACTTCCTGCTCAATGTCCTCTTCAGTCAACAGAATTTCCACGTCCGGCTCGAGTCCTTGACCGTGGATAGCACGGTCGTTGGGTGTGAACCAGCGGGCAATCGTCACGCGTAGCTCCGACCCATCACTGAGAGTAAATGGACGCTGCACGGACCCTTTGCCAAACGTCTGTTCTCCCACCAGAATAGCCCGCTCGTTGTCCTGCAAAGCGCCGGCTACAATCTCGGAGGCGCTGGCGCTGCCCCCATCCACCAGCACAACCAAGGGAATACGCTCTCCCAAATCACCTGGGCGAGCCTCGAAAACTTTTTCGGAGCCATCGCTCCAGCGTTCAAACAGAATCACGCCATCGTCGAGAAACAGATCGGACACTTTGATAGCTTGGTCCAACCAACCGCCAGGATTTTGTCTCAAGTCAAAGACAATGCCGCGCGGATTTTGGGCCAGCAAGGTTTCCAAATTCTCTTTCATCAGATCGTGCCCGGTGGCGCTGAATTCGTACAATCTGATATAGCCAATCTTGCCCTGCAGTAGCTCGGCCTCGATGGTAGGAATCTCCATTCGGGCGCGAACGATGGTGACCTCGAAGGATTCTGACCCCTCTCGTTCAATGAACAGGGTAACCTCGGTGCCGGCTGGTCCACGAATCATGCCAATGGCCTCGTAAAGCGACATCCCGACGATAGATACGCCGTCAACTTTCAGTACGTGATCTCCAGGCCGTACTCCCGCCCTTTCAGCCGGCCCATCCTCAAAGACACCCGAGATCTCCAGTATGCCCGCTTCTGTCATTCCCACATACGCACCAATCCCCTCGAACTCGCCGGTCGCATCCTCAGCAATGATAGCGGCTGGTTCAGGCTCGATAAATGCAGTGTATTCGTCATCCAATGTCCTCAGCATCCCACGGATGGCGGCGTACGTGATCTGCTGCATATCCGGCAGTTCACCGTAAAAGTTACGCTGTACCAAATCCCACACTTCCCAGAAGAGCTGAAAGGTCTCCTGCACCTCGGTCCCTGACTCGAGGGTGGGGACGGGCACCAACGTGGGAGTAGGAGTGGGTTCACCAGGAGACAGGGTTGGCTGTGGAACTGGGACGGTGGGAGTGGGCTGTGACCAGGTTGGCAGCAACCCACTCCCGGTCAGGACATAGGCCGAGCCAAACCCTATCGTGAAAACCACTGTTGTCAGAACCAAAACGAGGATACTGACGAGGATAAATTTTATCACGCCGCGCAATAGACGACTTTCCATATGTTCAAACACTCCTCGACACTTTTGGCCAGATCCCAGTTCCCATTTATGGATTCAGGTCATCCAGCAAGATGGTCACAGCATACTCGATCTGTTCGTCAACTGCTGGATTATCTCCTCGCAGAACGAGATGGTCTGGCATCAACCCTGCCCCCTCAATCGGGTGTTGATGGGGTGTCATCCAGACCGCCGACGTGACGTGCAGAGACGAGCCATCGGATAGATCATAGACCTGCTGCACCGATCCCTTGCCGTACGTCGTTTCACCCACCAGTAGCCCACGTCTGTGATCCTGGATGGCGCCGGCGATGATTTCGGCGGCACTGGCCGTGCCATTGTTGACCAACACAATCAGCGGCACCTCGGTAGCAATGCCCCCGGTCCGAACGGGAAACTTGCGCTCCTGACCATCGCGGCGCAATTCAGTCAAAACGATTCCTTCCCGGAGAAACTGACTGGCGACAGCCACCGTGGGATTGAGCAGGCCTCCCGAATTATCTCGCAGGTCCAAAATCAGACCAGAGACCGCCAGGGGTTGCAATAGCTCTTGCAAGGCAAGGCTAATTTCATCATTTGTTCTTTCAGTAATACTCTGGATGTGAATGTACCCAATGGAACGATCCCGGTCTAATACGCGCCAGGATATGGATGGGACATAGATCAGGTCCCGCACGATGGGTACGTCAAACGGTGGGGTGGGGGGGCGAGAAATGGTAAGCGTGATCGTGCTGCCAACTTCTCCGTGTAGCCAGGCATAAACGTCGTCGATCGTCATCTCGACGGACAGTGGCTGATTGTCCAGCGCCAAAAGCAGGTCTCCTTCTAGTAATCCAGTTCTTTCAGCAGGGGAATCTGGTTGTGGAGAGATCAGCACATCCCCCTCAGGACTGCGCCATAGGGTGACGCCTATGCCACCAAAAGAGCCGCGCATTATATCCCGTTCCAATTCGTGGGGCTGCGGCTCTACAAAGATGGTGTAGGGATCGTCGAGCAGTGTCAAAGCCTGGCGAATAGCGCCGTAGGTGCGCTCCTGGGGGGAAACAGGATCACCGTAAAAATACTGGTCGAGGTACTCCCACGCTTCCCAAAAGATGCCAAACGACACCGCCTTCGTGTCAGAGGGGCGGCGCCTCCGATCGCTCCAAGTGCGGTACGCACCAAAACCAGCAGTGTATGCGATGCACAGACAAGCCAGGATACTGACAAGCAGAATAATGCGTCGAGTTAATGGTGACATAGTGATCGAGTGCGGCGGATGGGCAGAGTTTACCGATAGAATTCGCGGTGCAGAATGGCCGAACACCGAGGAATTGCGGGAGCCCCATCGCCTGGCGCTCTATTTTAACACAAAGCAGAATGTGAGCAAGTTTGCTGCTTGGTTCTATAGTCCCACTGCTACGCCTTTGGGGGCTCTTTCAAGCCCTATATTATGTCAAGTGATGCATATTATGTCAAGTTATTACCGTTAACTTGACATAATTATCATAGTCGGAAGTTAATTTGAAGCCCTCCCCCAACACCTTCAACCCCCTAGGATTCAGGAGCGAAGGTGATCAGTACAGCGGATCAAACACCAGCACTCGACACCCATAGCTGTCCGTGACGTAGATGGTGCCGTCCGGAGCTACTGCAATGCCAACGGGTAAAGTGAAGGAGCGTTGATCAAACCCATACTGCCCAAAAGAAAGCACATAGTTGCCGAAATTGTCGAACACCAGGACGCGATAATGACCCGGATCAGTGACATAGACTTTGCCCTCGGCATCCACCGCCAGATAGGGCTTTTCGTCAGCGAGCCCAGTGTCCCAACCTTCGACAGGCCACTCTCTCAGATAGGTCCCTTGTTGATCAAACACTTGCACGCGCCGATTCCAGGTATCGGCGACATAGATGGCCCCCTCGGGCCCAATGGCAATGCCCACCGGTTCATCCAAGTATCCTTGCATAATGCCACCGCCGCCCCATTGAAAGCTGAACCGCCCCTCAGAATCAAATACCTGTATCCGCTTATTTCCCGTGTCGGTCACGTAAAGCCGTTCAGTGTCCCCATCGCTTCCTATCACAATCCCCCGAGGGCCGTAAAAAGCGCTCTGGCCAATGGCTCCATCATCCAGACTATACTGTCCAAACAACCCCCAGGCAACGAGCGCCTCGCCGCTCTCGTCCAGCTTCTGGATGCGGTGGTTCCAGGTATCGGCTACGTATATCGCCCCATCTGAACTCACTGTCATATCCCAAGGCTCATTGAGTCCCCGAACTATGCCTGCTTCGGTCTCGACGGTGGAATGCTGCCCGAAAGCTGCTACGAACTGTCCCTCGGCGGTGAATTTTTGGATGCGATGATTTCCCGTGTCCGCCACGTAAACAAAGCCATCAGGGCCCACCTCAATGCCACTCGGCCTCTCGAACTGTCCAGGAGCGGCTCCCTGAATGCCGAATACCTGTCGCGCTGTGATATCTCTCCAGCCTTCTGCGTAAGGATCTGTGGGGCCGATCGCTACCGGACTGATCGTACCCCGCTCCCAAATTTGAGCCACGATATCCCGTCGAATGTACAGCCGGTATTCACTGCGCAGCGGCCACCTGTCCAGGGTGTGGACTTTGCCTGTCAGTTCATCATAGCGCCGATAATCGCGGTTGTACCAGATATCCCACAAGGCAGCCCGGGTTTGTGTGTCTGTGATGGCCCGGGTAATGTTTGACCAGGTCAGGTCACGGTAATCCTCCATCGGCCACCATAGAAAGGTATAGGTATTAAAGATGTAATCCCGTTCCATGTAGGGAGCAACCTTGTCCCACTCTCCACGTCCAGCAATGACGACAGGAGCATCGAGCGAGTCGCGGGATGGCTGGTCGCCGTAAAAGAGGGCCGGATAATTGCGGAGCTGCCAGTAGAACAACGTGGAGCCATCAGCCCCGTAAGCAACTTTGAGCAGTTCGGGTCCACCAGCGACGCGGCGGGAGATCTCGTCAATCTGTTCCATCGTCTTGCCCACTGCTGGACTGGCGTGAGCGTAAACCAGGAACTCGGTCGGGTAGTCGTAGGTGATGTAACAGAATCGCCAGGTTGTGCGGATGGTGACAAGCCCCAAGGTCACCAGCACAACAGTCAGCAGTGCCTGAACAGTCCCACGCCAGCCGCTCTGATAGATCGAGTAAACGCACCCCGCGCCCAATCCCAACACGCCGATCAATCCGCCAAGAAATCGTCCCGTGATGTTCAACTGCGCCAGGCCACTTCCCGCAAATGGTCCTGCCATCGCCGCGCTGATGGTCGCCGCCAGGGCTGCGATAAAGGCTGGTGCGAGCAGGAACAGCAACCACCCACGAGACCGGAGCAGGGGCCGCCAGGGCACCATCTCGATCCACCACCCGACCAGCCAGCCCGAAATCAGAATCATGGGTATGGCTAGATGGGATGTTAACCAGGGCATGCGCTCGCCAGCGTAAGAATAACCCACCCAGGCCATTGCAGTCCACCACAATAGGAAGTAGATGAACACAGCGTGGCGGCTGGAGAACATCGAGTATTGGCTCTCTACATCGTCTGCCTGATCTTTGTCTTCACCGGCATCAGCGGGGTGAAACAAACTGCGAACGGACAGGTAGATGGAAGCCACAATAGTCAGCAGCAGAGGCAGATACTCGTAGAATAGCACCATCACGATGTAATAGTACCACGGCTGACTGCCACGTTCAACCTCCTGCTGAGCCAGCCAATATCCCAGAGCGCCGACCATGCCGCTGGCAATGCCCGTGCCGTTGGTAAAGACCGTCGTGAACAGAACGACAAAAATGGCATAATAAACCGCCGCTGCAATGCTCCACCGCCGCCAGTCCCACACCAGGCCAATCACAACCGAGATCAATAGCATGGTCCCAACCACGGCACCCGAGACATAGATCGTCGGTGCACTATAATCCAATGGATTATGTCCTGCCAGTTGAATCAGGCCAGCAGAGAGGAGAGGCAGGCAGAGCGTCCCCATTACAATCACGAGGTCAAATATGCGGAGCTTGTGCAGTCTGTTCCACGTCCTATTCTCGCGCTGGGTCGCTTCCAGCACCAACAGACCAACGAGGAAGAGCCCCACAATCGCGTTATAGATGTAAGCCACTTCCTTGGTGGCAAATGCCAGAGACACCCCCCCGGCCAGCAGATAGAGCCAGCGGTCTCGTCCATCACGCAGATAGGAAAAGATCGCCCAAATCGTAATGAGGGACCACAGAATAACGGGAATATCGTGGCGAATGTAGCGCGAGTAGTAGGAAACAGATGGGGAAATCAGCAGCAGAAAGGACGTCACCAGGGCCCCGGTGCGCCCCAGCCAGTGACGAAGCAGGTACGGGAAAGCCACTATAGCTACTCCCATCAGGGCAACCGGGATGCGAGCGGTAAAGTCGTCATCTCCAAAGAAAAAGTAGGAAAGTGCTGTGGCATGGAAGAGGAAAGGGCCATGCATCATCGGCGAGTGCGAGAAACCGCGACCGGTGTACAGATTCCACGAATAGAGAGTGTGTATGCTCTCGTCGTGGCTTTGCACACGGTCTCCCAAGCCCCAAAAACGTGTCACTAGAGCTAGAATAATGAGGACTAGATATAATCCCTTTTCCCAATCCAATCTGAGCAGCCGATTGAGAGGTCTGTCGAGTAACGCTAGAGTCATCTATGTCATTCCTCCTGTCTTTGCACCACCCCACTCCAACGAGGGCCGCAAGCATACCTCGGTGACTTCGCATAGCCTATTTTGGACATCAAGACAAACACAGAGGCCCAAATGGGCAAAACTTAATCACTATGCGAAGTTTTCCAGAGCACAGCCCAACGATCTACTGGCGGTGCAGGTGAGGTTTTTCGAAACAAGGCCCAGCGAGTCAACGCCCAGCACTGCGGAGGCCAGCCCGGTGTGCACCCCAGTCCCTCGCGCTCCCAGCCGTAGCGGAGGGCAAAGTCTTGCCCAATCACTTCCTCCTCCGCCAGACCCTGCAGAGGGATCTCCAAGTCGCCGGGCAAATCGGTGACGGTCACCCTTAACGAGTCCGGCACCCCGGCGGTCAAGCTTGCGACTTGTCGCGCATTCCGAAAATCCCGCAGGTACCACATCAACACACTCTCCAAATCTTGAGTCTGATACGTGAACGACGCAGCGTCCGGCAGTCCTCGCTCTTGCCACGAAATCTCTTGCAACGTTTGAACCAGATCCCGCACACCGCCGGCGCTGGGATGGTGTGTCAACAACTCTCGCGGATCCGCGGGGCGGACAAATGCCACCCCCCACCCTGCCGAAATAGTCCAGCCCAGCAGGACAATACCCGTTCCCACTGCAGCCGCCCGAAGCGCGGCTGTAAAACCACTTGCAATTGTGAACACCGACAACATAACGAACTGCATCAATACCACCGCCAGAGCCAGCACTAGATCGACCGAGTTGCCAGAGAATGCATAGCGCGCCAAAATTAGGTAGAGATGGCCCCACAGCAAGATCACTACCAAAGTATGCAATCCCTCGCTGAGCCAATCACTGTAGCGGCACAAATTCTCGGCGAGACAATCGACCCCCAATCCCGCCAGCATCGCCAGGGGCAACACAACCCACAGAATATCCAACGGGAACCGCCCAGGCATGAGGAACAGCAGGAAAAGCCCCGTCAGCGCTCCTCCACCGAGCAGAACGCCCAACCGACGAGAGCGCCGCAGCGACCACACCCATCCACCAATACCCAGAGGCAGGAGCAGCGGCTCGTAAATGACCAATATACCCAGCGGCGAAGCAGCCGTGGCTTCCGCGGGGCGGAAGCGCGCCAGCCAGCTCGCCAACAAATCCCCGACTGCTCCAACGCCCGGCCAATGCCACCCCATCCCCGTCGCCAGCATCAGCGCCGCCCCGAGAGCGACTATGGTGAAAACCCGTGCATAGTATGGCCCAATCGCATCCCACACTCGCTGTCCCCCACCTGACCTGGCCAGGGTGAAAAGCCCCACCAGCCCAACGGGTAACAACAGCCCATAGGTCAGAGCACTGCTTGTCACGGCCAGAGCCAGGCCTAGCGCCGAGAACACAATCCAATGCAACCGCTGGGAACTCTCCTCCTCGTCAAGGCAACGCACTATCCCTGCCAAAGCCATCAGCCCACCCAGAGCAGCCGTAACTGCGCCGCTCACCTGACGTGAGGCAAAGAGCGCCGTCGGGGAGAATACCAGGTACATGCCGGCGGCCAATGCTCCCAGCCGCCCCAGCCGGCGTCGAAACAGCAGCGGGGCGAGGGCCAGACCGGTGCCGCACAGGGCCGCCCAGAGACGGACAATCCCATCTCCGGCCCCAAAAACAGCCATCAGGCCAGCATTGACAGCAAAAAGCAGCGGGCTATAGTCCTGTGGATCGACGCCTGCCAGACCCTCAGACACGGCCCGCCAGGCCAACATCGCTTCGTGCGCCTCGTGACTGCTAAGCGGCGCAGCATCCACCCGATACAGCCGCACCGCCAATGCCACGACACCGATCAGTACCCACAAAGCGACCTCGACGGTGATGCTTTTACAAGTCCCCTGTTGATCGTTGTTAATCATAATCATTGTAGTGATAAATAGTGACCGAATCGGTTTGATAGACCGGCTCCAACAATCCGGCAAACTTGGCCAGGCCGGCCGGTGCATAGCGCGTTCGTTCCAGCGGCCCGACGTAGACATAACGGATGTGATACGCATTCAACAAAGTGAACACCTGATCCGCCCTCAAGCTGGTGTAAAGCATCTCGATGTCATGCTCGCGCCGAGCTGGCTCGTCGTAATTCCCCCGCCATTGATGTTCGTGCCCTCCCCACCCTAGCAGCGTCGGCAAACCTGTATGCGCGGAAACCCGCCCCTCATACCCATACGCTTTGAAATGATCTCCGGGCGACTCCAAAATCGTGGGGGTGCCCTGGACAGTCTCGTTCAGCCAAGCGATGGCGGCGTAATCGCCGGGATGTGTCTCTGCCAGATAGGCTGTGCCATCGAGAGTAGGCTGCCCTCCATACTCCCGCGCCCGAGCCTGAACTGCCAGCACCGGATAGACCAACCCGGCGCAGACGAGCAGCCCCGCCGCGCCCATCATCAGCCATTCCCCCACCCTCCGTCCATCCCGCCGCAGAAAAGCTACCACCCCAAACGCCGCGGCGATGCCCCACAACACCCAAGCCTGGAAATAGAACTTGAACACAGTGTTCATCCGGGTGCCAAAGTGGTCTCGCAAGTAAACGTACTCGACACCAAGCGCCAAGAGCGCCCCCGTCACACAGAGGAGGAGCGCGAAAGCAGCGCTTGCCCCCGGTTCGGAGGCAGCGGGGCGCGACTGTTGGCCTCGAACCAGCGCCAGAACTGACGCGACGATCAATACGACCAACCCCAGCGCCGTCCAGGGGGCAACAAGGCGCGACAGAAGTCGCTGTGCAATCAGACTGTGCACGTTTGCCACGCCCTCCAGCCCAGGTAGCGGCTCACTGCGCAGCCAGGCCGCCACGTAACCAGCCGCTCCCTGAGCTGGCACAATCCCCCACTCGATCAACAGGGCCGAAATGCCGAGGATCACAACCAACGTCCCCACAGTGCCCACCATTACCGCCAGGGCGCCCCCAACCACCGGGTAGAGCCGCACGCCGGCCCGCCGAGCCTGCTCGAACACAAAGACGGCCGTCACTGCCACCAAGGGGCCAAACATCACCAGAAAGTGGGGCAAACGGGTCGCGTTGAACAGGTTAATGAGAACACCACCAGCCTGAGACTGAAACCCGATCCAAAAAGGCAGGTACAGGAGCACACCCACTAGCAGCAGGACAAAGAGCAGCACCACCGAACGGCCCATCTGAGCCCAATCAAACACCCGGCCTCTACCATACCAGCTTGCCAGAGTATACGCCGCCACAACGACGAAAAGATAGATTGGAAAATCCCACGTGTTGAGAAACCCCAACCCCCCCAGGCAGAGTGCATAGACGAAAAGTTCCCATCCACACACCGGAAACGAAACCGTCCAGCCCATCCCAGACAGCTTGAATGTCGAGTCTGATTCCGCCTCAACGACGCGACGGTAGAGGTTGAAAGCCAGAGCGAGGGCCAGCAGGACAAAGGGCAGCGCCAACACGTGCGGATGTAGATCACCGAGGATAAAACTGAAAGCGGGAAACTCGTCGATAACCTCCTGCTCCACCCCCCAGGGCGTATAGTCTCGCACCACGCGAGCGGCCTGCCACCACCAAAAGAAACGGTCGGGAATCCACTGCCCCTCAGCCAACGGAGGCGGCGCACTGTCAATCCCCCGCACGTCCAGCCAGGCCCAGAAAGCTGCCGATCCCACACCGCGAGCGTGCAACACTTGCAGAAACCCCTCCAGGTTCCCCATCAGCGCCACCAACACCGGGCCTAGCAGACTTGCCAGCACGTCCCGCCATCTTCCCCGCGACAAAGAGGAGGACGAAACAAGCTGATAGACCAGTCCGAACGCCCCTGTACACGTCAGCGCCAACAGCGTGGCTATAGCCAGATTGAAAGCGATGGAGGGCGGCACAGCGGCCAGGCGGGTCACCATTGCGATCATCAGATACCCAAAATAGTAATAGGAAATCGCAAAGCCAGACAGCCAGGGATCGTGCGGGGGAAAGGTGGGAGCGCGCAGGATGGCCCGCAGGAACGCGATCTCCATCCACTTTTCCCCCCCTGCCGTCTCGATGCGCGGCATATTGGCGCGCACCCCACACCCCACCACAAAGGCGAGTAGAAATATCAACTCGGCAGCCTGTATCAACTCTCTGCTCGGCGCTCCAGGCAAGCCATCTCGCCACCAGAGCAGGACCCCCGTCCCCACCAACAGCGCCGCTGCCACCAGGATGCCGCCTGCCGTGTTGCGCGTCCAGCCAAACGTCGTCAACAGCCAAAAGAGCCAGCCCGTCAACAGTAACCCCAGCGGTTTAGAGACGGTGTATCCCCGGTCGGGCAGCCAGCGAAACAAGCGCAGGCAGAGCGGAAGGGTGGTCAGCCCAAAGAACTGGACGACCAGATACCACCGCAATGCCAACAGGGCTTGAGCCATCGGTATCACCATCACCAGCTCAGCAGGATCGTCACAGCCCGGATTCCGGCGGCGTGGGAAGCAGCGCCGGGGCCGGCGTGGGCTGCGCCCCCCTGGCCCCTCTCACAATGGGCGTAGGAGTCGCCCACGTGGTCCACAAATCGAACCCAGTGCTGACGAGAGGCGCCGTAGCCACGACTACCCGTGGCGGATCCGTCTGGTGAATACGCCCCCCCCGGCCGCCGACCGTCGCCTCCCAAACGGGAGTGGACATCAACATCTGGCAGACCACGAGCATCACGCCAGCAACAGCCGAGAGACGTATGCCCAGGCTTTGCCGGCGTTCCAGGGCGAGGATTCTCCCTCGAACACGGCACCACGTGGGCGTTGGCGCCACCACACTATCAGCCACATCCGCCAGGGAAGCGGTCATCGCTCGCTGCAACCAACCATACTCGACCGCCAGATTGCGACACCGGGTACACCAACGCAGGTGCGCTTCGATCCCCTCCCGCTCCTCGATGCTGAGGTCAACCGTGCACTGACCACCATCGGAAAACCGGGCCAATTCAACCTCCCGGGGATGCCACTCGTTCATCCTCACCTCGCATTTGCCAACCAGGCCAAGTCCTCTCCCACCACATCCCTGTCCGGCGCCGTGAGCAGCGCCCGCAACTGAACCTTGCCATGTGACACCCGAGACCGGGCCGCGTCCCTCGAACAGCCCAACACCTCTGCTATCTCGGCGTAAGACAGCCCTCCGTAATACCGCAGGATCAACGCATCCCGCGCTCCCGGAGTGACGCGCTGGAGCGCCTCCCAGATCGCCTGCCGAACTCCCTGTCCTTCCAGCACCGCCGCCGGATTGGTCGCCTTCCTCGCGTCCGACAAGCCCCGACCCGCCGCCTCCAACCTCTCCAGAGAAACAAGGGCGAACTGCCGACGCCGCCGCTTGTTCCGACAGCGACTCACCAAGGCGACCCGCAGCCAGGCCCAGAAAGACCCCCGCTCGGCGTCGTAATGATGCAAGGACCGAAAGAGATAGACAAACGTATCCTGCACTACCTCTTCTGCGTCACACTCATTCTGAAGCATCAGGTAGGCCAGGCGAAACGCAGCCGCATAGTATGTCTCATAGAGTCGGCACTGAGCGGCTTCGTCTCCAGCTATAGCCTGGGCAATGGTCTTGGCAACGTTGGTCATGTCTACCTTATATACACGGATACATCACCTTTTGTGAGATAGACGCCCCGTCCTACTCATCCCATCCAAGCACCTCGTAAATCCTGACACCGTACTGATCGTACACCACCCGCAGCCAACCCTGAGCCGCCAGCGCGTCGAACTTGGTCAGGCCAGCCTGGCTGTAGTAGGCCCCCTCGTACTCCCCCACGTAGACGTAACGCACCCCATATCGCGTCAGAATCTCTTGCGCCGCTGCTGCGTCTGTTGTGCTGTAACAACGAGTTACGTCGTCCCGCCGCCAGTTCACCATCACGTCCGGCAGGACCGTCCGCTGCTGCACCTGGTGCCATCGCCAGCCGACCACCGCCGGCAGACCGGTATAGATCGAGACCCGGTTCGCCCACAAGTACTCGCGATACCCCAGCCCCTCCATGATCACCGGCGACCCTTGAATGTGATCCTGCATCCAGCGGATGGCGAAATAGTCCCCCCTCAGAGAGATCTCACGCAGCGGCTCACCCGGCGGCCCATCGCTCACGGTACTGGTCTGCATAAAGGCCATCCCATCCAACGTTGGGCCTGTGTAGGACGAGATGCGATCCACGGCTCGGGAACGGATGCCATAGGGCAGAAACAGCGCGCCCCCAAACACCAGCAGTCCCATCCCGATCCACCACAACTGCCGCCCCTCAATCCTCCAGCGGAATGCTCGCTCCCGCACCCAGGCCAGGCTGACCCCCGCCGCAACGGCCAACATCACCCACACCTGGAGATAGAACTTGAAGACGGTGTTCATCCGTCCAATGTCTCCCTTGAGCACGACGACTTCGACCAGCAGGGAGAGGGCCATCCCCGCACCGACCAACAGCCACAGCAGCCGCCGGCCGGCCGGCATTTCCGGCGCACAGACCAAGCCCGCGACACACACCCCCACCGGCAGCGTCAGCAGCGCGATCTGATGGCCCAGCAAGAACAGGATCAGACCCGTCAAAACCGATATACCCAGCGCCCCATACAGATATCTCGTGTACTGGGTATGACGACATCGCAGCCGATGGACCTCCACAGCCAGACGAGTCACAATTGGAAACAGGAACAGGCCGTGAATCCAGAGATAGATCGTGAGCGGCGTCTGCCCATCCTCCCACCGCTTGACCGAGGAGTACCCGGCGGCATAATGATGAAAATAAGGCTGGTAGAGCAGCCGCGTCAAGATGATCAACGCCAGAGCGCGCCAGGTCGCACCCTCGAGATCCGAACCTCGGACCCGCGCCTGGCTGGCCACCGCGACCACCAGCGCCGCCAGGCTCACCACCAGATAAGTGGGATAGTCCCACGTATTGGTCGGCCAGAGGGCGCCGATCACCAAACCGCCCATCAGCAAGCTGGACCACTGCGGCCACCGGGTGCGGGCCCAGTAGACCGCCAGCAGCAGCGCCAGGAGGGTGATGGGCAGAGCGATCATGTGGGCGTGCAGGTCGCCGTAGAGAAAGGTAAAGGCCGGGAACTCGGCGATGGGATTGCCGGTCTCGCCAGGGATGATGCGGGTGGGATGCCAATACCAGGACTCGATGCGTATCGGCAGGCTTGCGCCGTGGGCCACTATTTCCCATATCCCCCGCAGCGTCAGCACCGTGTCTGCAAAAATGGGAATCGTGCTGGGGAACGACTCCCCGCCCAGCGCGACGAGAGCATTGCGGACGAGATGGACCACGCCCAGGTTCCCCAGCAGGACGGTGAACGCCAGGGCCGCCCCCCCGGCCAGCCACGCGCCGCGCCGGCATCCTCCGAACAGATTGTAGGCGACGGAGAACGCCCCCACGCCGGTCAGTGCGACCAGCAGCGGCAGCGCCAGGTTATAGGCGACCGCCGGCACAGTCCCCATCAGCTTGATCAACGTACCAACGATAACAAAGCCATAGTAGTAATAGTTAATTTTCGTGCCAGAGAACCACGGATTATACGGAGGGAACCAAGTCGACTTTATCACCGCGTTGAGGTAAGCCACGTCCATCGGCTTTTCCCCCCCCATAGCCGGATGCCACAGGTCGGGATGCAAAAGCCGCACCCCCACCCACGCCAGATACAGCCCGACGAACAACCCCTCCACCGCCAGAATGAGCCGCCAGCGCCGCTGCACAAACTGCCGCATCTCCGCCCGGCGTAGCCACCCCACCCCACCTCCGACCACTGTCAGCAGCAACACCATACGCACAATCGTAGACCGGGTGTTCGGCAGGACCTGCGCGCTGGCCACGATCCAGGTGAGGTACGCGATGATGAGCAGCCCCAGCATCCGCGCCGCCCCATATCCGCGATCCCGCAGGCGGGGCAAGGCCACGAACAGCAGCGGGAATGTCACCCAGCCCAACAGCGTCACCACCACCCACCACGCCACGACCGCCACCCCCGGGTAGCGGTTCGAGAGGCTCTCCCGGTCGAACATCTCCGCCCAGGTGCCACCGGCCTGCTGATCGGCCCAGGTGTCGGCATCGAATTCCAACAGGTCCGGCGCGGCCGTCGCCTGCCAGGGAGACAGCCCATTCAACACCCGCTCCAGGTCCACCACTCCCAACACCTCCCGCACAAGGCGGGGCGAATACGCCTCCGTTTTGCGGAAAATAAGCACGCGCGGGTGATCATAGACGCTGAACGCCTCCTCGGCTGGCGGAAGCCGCACCTGGATCGGATTGGTCTGGTACAGGTAGTCGGTCGGCGCCATCAAGGGGAAGGGGTTCTCCTGATCGGGGAACTGGAACGGCCCGATCGCTGGACGGGAGGTGAAATCCGCCGCCAGTTCGAACCCCAGTTCACCGGCAAAGAGGGCGCGATAATACTCGATAGTCAGTGGATAGCGGGCTGCCAGGCGCGGGATAGAGGCGTACAGCCGGTTGCTGGCCAAAAAGATATAGTCCGCCTGATCCAGCCAACTGTACAACTGGGCCCGCTTTTCCGGTGTGTCCTCGTTGTAGAGCTGCATCTCGATGCCCTGATACATCCCCCCAAAGGGATTATGCCCGTCCAGCCGCAACGGCAACCCCCAATCGTAATGCTCGTTGGCAACCATCACCCCTTCCGGGACTTTGGCATAGATCCAGCGCGAGGCTGCCACTCGCGTGTGTGCCCGCAGATAGATGGAGAACACCGCGCTGCCCCACAGGGCCGTCCCCACTACCACGAGACCGACGATGGCGACGAGGGCAGCTCTCGCCCACCGCGCCAGGCGAGGCCGTCCCGCTGTCTGAAGCAGGCGGCTCAGCATGTAGGCGGCAAAGACGATAAACATCGGGTACAGGGATAGACTGTACCGCATCGCCTTGACCCAGCGGGTGGCCTGATAGAAAAAGATCACCGTCACCCAGACCCACAGGACCAGGTGCCTCCGCTTTCCCCGCGCCAGTTCCAGACCGATCAACGCCCACCCGGCCCATGCGGCCAAGCCCAGCGGCAGCCCCATACCCCATACCACCATGTTGACCCAGGGGAACAGGATGGGCGTCCGGTCGGTCCACTGCCGGCCCCACGGCAGGTCGGCCTCGCCGCTCTGCTCGACACGGATCTGGCTGAGCCGTCCAAACCACTCCGGACTCGGTTTAATGCCCAAGAACCCAGGTCCCTCGAAGGCATAGGGCTGAGCAATGCGAAACGCGACTCCCGCTAACAGCCCCGCCAGGACGAGATAGAGCAGAATCGTGGAAGCGGAGACCGGAGAGGAGGGCTCAGCATCAGATCTGTCTGCACTGGAACACGGTCGTGTGAGCGCCCACCAGCGCCACCCGCCCGCCAGCGCGACCAGCAGCGCCGCCAGCGCCCCATCCACCTTGCAGGCCGCCGCCAGTCCGGTGGAGAATCCTGCCAGGGCGAAATCGGCCCACCTCCCCCGCTGCCCGGCCCGAATCGAAAAGTAGGCCGTCAGCGTGACAAAGAAGCAGGCCATACTATCCACAGTGAAAAAGTGAGCTTGCTGGATGAGAAAGGCCGTCACGGCTCCCAGGGTCGCCCCTAGAAGCCCCACCCCCTCCCCATACAACTGCCGCCCGATCAAATAGATGAGAAGCACGCTTCCCAGGTCGGCCAGTGCCGAAAACATCCGTCCCACCAACGCACTGTGCGCCCCGGTGAACGTGCCAGGGGTGCACAGCGGCGCATCGAAAGGAGCAGAGCCGAATAGCATAGAGACGACCGCTGCATTCAGCCCTCCCGCTGACTCCCCACACCCCTGGTCCAGCCACTCGGCCATCATGCGGGTCAAAAAGAGGGGCAGGGTGCCATAGCTGTACTGATACCCGCTGTTGCGACAGTTCAGCGGTGAGTTGTGGGTGTCAAAATAAAGGGAAGGGCTGTCCGGCATACGGATCACCGAGGTAATCATCCGCATGTGTCCCTCGTCCGGGTGAATCCACTCCCCCTCGTCCCAGTTCAACCCGGTGAACCGGGAATAAGCCGCCGTCAGCAGCAGGATGCCCAGGATCACCCCTGTCCAGTTCTGCCACCGCCAACGCATCCAACCTGCGGGCTCTTTTCTCACATCTTCCACAGCTTCCAACGCATCCCCTCTCAATTATTGAGGCTCGACCCGGTACAACACGTACAACACCCGCCCGTCTGGGTCCGAGTACTCGACCAGCTCACTCCCGCCCGGATACCGCCGCCGGACGATCTCCAGCTCGTCCAACCGCTCTGCCAAAATGACGAACTGCGCCCCCCGGCTCACATCAGGCGCCGGGGCATCCTCCTCCCCGACCGGCGGCACGTCCACCCCCTCGACGCCGCGCGCCATATACCTGAGCGTCCCAAAATCCCAATACATGTACGGCGCGCCGTAAAAATAGACCGGGTAATCATTCTCCTGCTGGCTCAGATACCGGCCCAGCTTGGTGCCCACCTCGGCTGTCGGGTTCCCATAAACCCGCATCGGCGTGTAGATGACGAAATAATAGTGCAGATTGAGGACCGCCGCGACGCCGAGCAGCATCGCCGCGATGCCCGTCCAGAACGCCCGCGGTTCCCGGCCGCCCACGTCGAGCAGCCGCCTCCCCAACGTCACCAGCCAACTCAACCCCAGGCTCGCCAGCAGCGCCGCCGCTGGCGCGATGATGAGCAACCGCTGGCTGCTGGGCGGATTCTCTGTCAGCACCCAGCCCAGAATCAAGGCCAACCAGAACCACAACAAGAGCAGCCCGTTCCCCGGCCAGCGGGCGCGCACCGTTGCCCACAACAACCCCACCAAGAAGAACGCCCCACTGACGACGTCCAGCAAGGGAATGTGGGCATGGTACCAAAAAGTGGGATCCAGGGTGTAATTAAAGGCGGATATGGATTTCCAGAACTGCTCCAGCAGCAGTCTGACGGCGCTATGCCCGGTGATCAGTTGTTCTCGCGCCAGCCACCCCGACGCAAAGATGCTGACCTGCTGGAAGCGGCTGGCCAGTTCCTGGGAGTAATCGGCATAATAAAACAACAGGGGCACCGTGACCAGCAGCGCCGCCGCCGCCAATACCAGCACTGCCCCTCCATAACGGGCCAGGAACCGGTATTCCACTACCGCCCGCCAGGCCAGGTAACAGCCCACCAGGATGCCGATCAACCGGGCTCCAAAATAGCCATACCAGCCCAAGCCGATCACCGCCCCCGCCAGAGCGAAATCGAGCAGTCGTCTCGTCCGCAGCCCTCGCACCAGCAGCCACAGGCTCGCCGTGACGAACAGGCTGTCGGCGATCTGATTGGAGCCCAGGCGGCTAAAGTGAAGGTGGTAGTGGGAAAAGGCCAGCAGCACCGCCGCCCCCCACGCCACGCCGCGCCCCCACAGCTCCCGCGCCAACAGAAAGGTGGTCAGCACCGCTGCCGTGCCGACCAGCGCCGAGAGCGCCCGCAAACCCGCCACACTCGCGCCCCAGACGCGGATCGAAACCCCATATGCCAAAAACGACATCGTTGGCACGCCAAACCAGCCGGTCGAGAATGGGTTCCCCAACGGCGGCCCCATCAGCTCCAGGGCAGCCACCCCCTGGGTACCCTCGTCTCCTCCCAGGTTGGCCGGAATGTGCTCCAAACCGACCGCCCGCACCAACAGCGTCGCCGCCAGCAGCGCTGCGATTCCGACTACCTCGAGCCAGTGCGCCCGCAGCCATCCGGACAGCCGAGCTCCTGCCGCCGGGATGGAAAACGCAGGCACAAACGCGCCCCAAAAACAAGCTCCCCCCACCAGCCACATCCACAGCAGGTCACTGAAATCCGCCGCCGGAGAGCGCCGCCGCGCCAACCAACCGGCCATCAGCGCCAGCCAGACCCCGCCGAGCAGGGCCAGAGCCCGCAGCAGATGGTGGGACAGCGCCGACGTGAGCCGCCAGGCCAACCCTCGCGTCCCGCGCTCCTGCCGCACCGTGCGCCGTGCAAGCAGCCCGAACGACAACAGGGCCACTCCCCAGATCAACACGCCGTCCCATACGTACTGCCATCGGTACACGAAATAATACTGCCCCAACGTTGCACAGGCCAGCCCGATGATCAGCAGCAGTTTGGACCTGGCATCACCACGGTTCACGACTTGCTCCTATCCCTCTTTTCGAGCCACAAAGAACAGACATCCCCCGGCCGCTTCGTCCCTCTCCCCATCCGCTGCGCTGACCAGGGGCAACGCCAGGCCCAACGACTCCTGGTAGAGCGGACGCACCAACCGGTCGGTGCAGACCAGGTTGAACCGCGAGGGCCACACCACCCACCGTCCCGTCAGCATCTTGCACACCCAGGCGGGCAGTCCCAGGTAATGCCCCCACTCCAGACCCACCATCGCCCGGCGACTGAAATACGGCCACCAACGAATCAATCGCAGACCACTCGCTTCCAATCGTCCTTGCCAGACCTCCACCCCATCGCAGTGATAGTGACGGGAGATGCGATTGAAGAAACGCCGGTACAGTTCCCCCAGCGACCTCAACCCCACCCGGTCCAGCCCTCGTCCGACCGAAAGGTGGGACAAAAACGCCGGCCCTGGCACGCAAAAATAGAACCACCCACCCGGCCGCAGAACACGGGCTATCTCCTCCAGCACCGGCTGAACCTGGGGGATGTGTTCCAACACCGAGTTGCTCAGGACGGTCGCAAAACAGTCGTCGGGATAGGGAAGGCGCGCGCCTTCGGACTGGGACAACTGCCGGTACGCGCTGCGCCCCTGGGCTTCGAGCAGCGGCTTCCACCAGGGATCAATCCCCGCCTCCAGGGGGCGGCCAAACGTGGCCGCAGCAAAGTGACCGTCGCCGCAGCCTAGGTCGAGCACCGGACTGGTGAGGGGCAGGTCGGCGTAAAAACGGGCCTCTACCGCTCGCAGCAGCCCTCGAAAGGCCGGCAGGTCCTGCAGATGCCGCCACAGCAGATCGTCGGCTGGGTTCATCCACGCCGCCTCTCCCGCAGCAAGCGCTCGAACAGCGCCTCGTACCCCTCTGCCGTCCGTTCGGTGCTGTATCGGGCCGCGATCTCTTCCCGGGGACGCACGTACCTCTGGCGACTCTGGCCATCCACTACCCGCAGAATCGCCTCTGCCAGAGCTTGGCTGTCTCCGATGGGCGTCACCTCCCCCATACCCGTCTGCAGCACCGGCTGCCGCACCCCGGGCAGGTCGCTGGCGATGGAGGGTGTGCCGCACAACATCCCCTCCACCTGCACCAATCCGAAGGACTCGGTCGAATTCAGACTGGGCACCACGAGGACATCCAGGTTCGGGTAAAAGGCTGCCATCTGCTGGGGATCGAGCACACCGAGGAACTTCCAGCGCCCCTGCTCCTGATATCGCTGTAACTGGGGCGCCAGGCGCTGGGCGTAGGCCTCCTCGCCCATCACGTCCCGGTACTGGCCGGCGAACAGCACCCGCGCGTTGGGATAGACCTCCAACACCCGGGGCAGCGCATCCAACAGCACCCCCACCCCTTTCTCGGCCGCCAGGCGCGCCGCCATCCCGATCACCGGGCCGGCTCCATCGAGGCGATGCGCCTCGGCAAACGCCGCCACCGCTGCCACTTCCACCGCCGGCAGTTCGACCGGCGGTGGAATGACCTCGATCTTGCGGTGGAACAGTTGCAGAAAGGGGGAATGGGCGGCGAAATCCTCCGTATACGCCACCACCCGGTCAGAAAACAATCCCGCCAACCGGTTCATCCCGTGCACCACCTGGTTGACCAGCCAATTGAACGGCCCCGGCGGCAGCCGCAAATCACAGTGATATGTCAGCACCGTGGGCCGGCCCAACAGCCGCCCTCGCAACCCCACCCCGGCCGCGTCGAACTGCGGCAGGTGCAGGCTGATGACGTCGTGCTCGTACACCAGGCGCGTTGCCAACCAGCCGATGGTGGGCATAACCGCCCCCTTGCTGACACGGAACAGCACCGGCGCGCGCACCACCCGCACGCCGTCCTCCATCCTCTCCGGAGGACAGGAGCAATCGAAGCGCGAGGTCAGCACCGTCACCGCGTGCCCCCGCGCCACCAACCCACGCGCTAACCGTTCCGCATAGATAGTCAGGCCACTGGTGTGCGGCCGATAATAGGTTAAAACGACGAGTGCTTTCATATCCACTCACTCGAACAGGTGCCGATGCCCAGCTACCCACTCATACAGCCGTTCGATCCCCTCCCGGACCCCCACGCGCGGCCGCCATCCCAGATCGCGCTCCGCCCTGCGAATGTCGGATACATAGATGCGCTGGTCACCCGGCCGCCAATCCGCCCAGGCCACCGCCACCGGGCGGCCCACCAGTCCCTCCAGGATGGGGCCGAATTCGGCCCACACCGACATCGTAAACGCTGGCCCGCCGCCGACGTTGTACACCTGTCCACCTGCCACGTCAATCCGGGCCACGGCCGCGTCGTAGGCGTCCAGCAAATCCTCCACAAAGAGCACGTCCCGGACCTGTTTGCCGTCCCCATAGATAGTGATCGGCTTCCCCGTCACCACGGCGATGATGAACCAGGCCACCCAGCCCTGATCTTCGACCCCCATCTGCCGGGGGCCATAGATGCAGGATTGACGCAGCACCACCGTCGGCAGGCCATAGATACGGGCATAGTCGCGCACGTATTGATCGCCAGCCCCTTTGGAACAGCCGTAGGGAGAACAGAAATCGAGGGGCTGCGTCTCTGGGATACCCAGGGGGAAATCCCGGTAGGCATAGTGCGCCTCGTGCTCGATCACTGCCACGTTCTCCATCCTGCCATAGACCTTGTTGGTGGAGGCATAGAGGAATATGGGATTGGTGCCCGCGTGCCGTGCCGCCTCCAGCGCGTTAAACGTGCCCACCGCATTGTCCTCGAAATCAGAACGGGGATCCTCCACCGAGGTAGTGACCGCCGTCTGACCAGCCAGGTGGATGACGACATCAACGCCCCGCATCGCTTCGGCCAGAGGGTCGTAATCACACACATCGCCTACAACGAGCCGAAGCCTATCCGCGCCGTGCCGCTCCCGCAGCCAACCCAGGTTGGCCTCCGCTCCCTGGCGGGACAGGTTGTCGTACACCGTCACCTGCTCCCCGTGATCCAGCAGCCGGTGAACATAGTTACAGCCGATGAATCCCGCACCCCCAGTGATCAAGTACCGTTTTCCTGTCATTCCACCTCCTCTACGCTGACGGCCTGGGCTTGCAGCCACCCCAGCGAAAGCCCCTCCAGCCACAATCCCACCAGCCCCAGCAGGCAGCCCAGCACGTACTGAAACGTGTGAATGGCAAATGCAATTGTGACCGCCTGCTCGGTGGGCACGTCGAAGGGCACCGCCATGCCGTAGCGAGCGACGGCGTGGAATACCCCCATTGCCCCCGGCGACGCGGGCACCGCCATCCCCAACCCCACCACGCAAACCAGAAAAGGGGCCGCCAGGGGTGGCGGTTGAGGCAAAAAGGCCCGCATCAACGTCCAATAAAAGACTACCACACATCCCCACGTAACCACCGACCAGCTTAGCAAAGCCAGCGTGCAGCGGCCCGACCGCAAGGGGGCTAACCCCTCGAACAGCCCATCCAACACTCCCATCCAGCGCTCCACGTCCAGCCTGGACCACGGGATCCGCTCCAGCACCCAGCGCGCCAGCGCCCGCCCCCAATCGGGTCGCAAAGCCAGCAACATCATCCCCCCCAGCGCTGCCAGCGCCGCCCCCCCGGCCACCGCGCCAGCGAGCGCCGTATCTCCGATCCCACCCAGAAATGGCGTGACCACCGCCAAAAGCGCCACCACCATCAGCATATCCAGCACCCGCTCCACCACCACCGTGGAGAGGGCCGCCGCAGTGGAGATCTCCCCACCCCGCCCCACCACCACCGCGCGGGCCGGGTCGCCCAATCGAAATGGGAGCACATTACTGACCAGGTAGCCGATGCCGGTGACCCAAAAACTGCGTGAGAAGCTGACGCTCGGCCCCAATAGCAGCCGCCAGCGGACAGCACGGGCAGCCATATAGGCTACCATACCCACCGTTGCCGGAACCAGATACCCGTATTCCGCCTGGGCCAAAACCTGAACGACCTGGTGCAGGTCAATCCCCACCAGGGCCAATACCAGGGCCACGCCACTGATGAGCAGGCCCACCCATAGACGCCACCTTTTTTTCACAGCAAGGGATTATACCATCGGCTGGCTAGTCTCGCAAAGGCAAAAGCGCCCGCCGCCCAATCTTGCCATTTAGACCAACCCTATCAGACAACGGCCGGCAGCCAGA
>DSDT01000123.1 GCA_011048615.1 Chloroflexota bacterium
CCGATTTCTCCAATGAAACCTTGCCTTCCAGTATGAGGAACAGCTTTTCGGCCGGCTCACCCTCTACCGCGAGGATGTCTCCTTCCGCGTACGACTCCTCTTGACAAAGAGCAATGATCTCGGCCAGCTCCTCGTCGCTAAACCCGGCAAAAGCCTCAAAGCATCGCAGCGCTCCGATATCTGGGATCACCGCTTGCCTCGCCTCAGTGGGCTGGGCCCCAATTGCTTCAGCTCTGAAGTGATTTCAGCCGCGACGTAGGCAAACTGCCCTCCCATCGCAGCCGACAGATTGATCATTTGGACACGACGGCTGTTCAAACCGATCTCTTCCAACAAATGACGCACGTATTCGACTCGGCGGCGGGCTCTGAGATTACCTTCCAGGTAATGGCATTCGCCTTCCAGTCAGCCGGCTACCATCACCCCGTCGGCCCCGTCTTCAAAGGCGCGCAGGATGTGTCTGACATCCACCCGACCCGTACAGGGCAGATCGACGATTTTGAGAGAGAGCGGATATTCCAGGCGTATACTGCCAGCCAGGTCAGCCGCCGCATACGCGCAGTGACGGCAACAAAACGCTACAACTTGGGGCTCAAAGTTATCTTCGTTCATACACTGCAACCTCCTCCGGCTTGAACAGAGCGTCTACCTTGGCGATCAATTGGGCATCGGTATAGTGCATCAATGTAATGGCCTGGGCCGGGCATTCGGCCGCACAAGTCCCGCAGCCACGGCAAAGGATCGTCTCGATGTAAGCCGCTCCTACGATCCCGCCCACGCCTGTTAGATCGGCCTCAATCTTGGGCACGTCGTAGGGACACGCACGCACGCAAGTCAGGCAACCCACGCATTGCTCTTGATTGACAACCGCCACCCGGGTATTGGTGGTCATGGTGTCCTGTGAGAGAATCAGAGCCGCCCGCCCTGCCGCTGCCTGAGCTTGAATTATACTCTCATCCAGGAATTTGGGATAGTGCGCCGTACCTGCCGCGAATACTCCGTCGGACGTCAGGTCCACCGGGCGCAACTTGACGTGCGCCTCCATGAACCAATTATCCAGATCCATACCCACCTTGAGCATGGTGGCCAACTCTTCCGCGCCTTTGGCCGGCACCGTGGGCATAGCAAGAACGAGGAGTTCAGGGTGCAGCTCCAATTGTTCACCCAGCGTCGACTCCCACACCCCCACAGTCAAGGGATCAGCGGCTTTGACTCCCTGATCCCCAATCCCCGACACCGCCGGCTTCCGGTCAAAGTCGTAATGGACGAACAGCACCCCCTGGCGCCGCGCCTCCTGGTATAGCCGTTCTCTAAACCCAAAGGTGCGAATGTCCCGGTACAGCACAGTGATCTGAGCCTGGGGATTCAACTCTTTGAGCTTGAGGGCGTTCTTGAGAGCCGTGGTGCAACAGATACGGCTGCAAAAACGTTCGGCCGGCGATCCAGCGCACAGGATCATGACCAGGGAGTTGGGAATGGGCTGAGCCAGCTCCCCGGTCTTCCAGCTCCCCAGCAGATTCTCGAATTCCAACAGGGTCAGGACCCGGGAGTCGGCGCCATATCCATACTCGTCCCCCTTGTACTCTACACCGCCGACGGCAACGATGGTCGCGCCATGGCGCACATCGAATGAGCCCGCGCCGTTCTTGAGGGTGGAGACAAAGTTCCCCACAAAGCCCGCTGTCCCAACCAGCTCGGTGTGGACATAAACGTCGATCAACGGCTCGGCTTCGATTTGAGCAATCAGGTCACGCAAATAGACCTGGGGATCGTCGGTAGATGAGGACAAGTCCGACCCAATGATGTTCATATCTGTCAGATGCCGCAGGTTGCGCAAATTGCCACCCAACTCGCCCTCACGCTCGACCAGATGAACCGGGAAACCCTGCCGGGCCAGGGATAGAGCCGCGCTCATACCGGCCGCTCCACCGCCAACGACCAGCGCAGCCTTTTCGACCGGGACATCACTGGTGTACAACGGCTCCAGCCGGTTGGCTCGGGCAACGGCCATACGCACCAGTTCTTTCGCTTTGTGGGTTGCGCCGTCCCAATCATGCGAGTGAACCCATGAACACTGGTTGCGAATATTGGCCATTTCAAACAGGTTAGGGTTGAGGCCAGCCGCTTGCAGACAACTTTGGAAGAGGGGTTCGTGGGTCAACGGTGTACAAGAAGCCACCACCAGCCGATTGGCGGCCGTTTCTTTCAGCACCTCGGCGATGTGAGCCACAGTGTCCTGGGAACACGTATACAGGTTGCTCTCGGTATGCACCACGCCCGGCAGCGCCCTGGCATACTCGGCCACACCGGGCACATCGAGAAAGCCGCCGATATTGGAGCCGCAGTGGCAGATAAAGACGGCTGTCCGAGGCGCTTCACCCGTCACGTCCCGCTCGGGCGGATACTCGGGTTCACGCGTCAGGGTATGCCGCGCCACCGAAAGCAGCTCACCCGCGGCCGCCGCTGCCCCACTCCCTTCGACCACCGATTCGGGGATGTCCTTGGGCTCGCGGAACGGACCCACAGCAAAGATGCCCGGCCGACTGGACTGGAGCGGTTGGAAGGGCAGCGTGCGACAAAAACCGTTGTGGTCCACCTCGACATCCACACGCCGGGCCAGCTCGCGCACACCCTCTGGAATCTCCATCCCTACGGAGAGCACCACCAGATCGAACTCTTCTTCCCGAATCAGCGAATCAGCGAATGAGCGAGCCGACGAATCGCCCCCCATCTCCCTGTCCCCCTGTTCCCTTGTCTCCTCGTCCCCTACGTATCTGAGGATCAGGTTGTGCGTCTGAGGGTTCTCTAGCACCGACGAAATACGTGAGCGGACGTAGCGAATACCGTACTTGTCACGCGCCCGCCGGTAGTACTCCTCGTACCCTTTGCTAGAAGCCCGCATATCCATCATGAAAATCGTAACTCGGGTATCGCGCTCGTGTTCGATAGACATGATGGCCTCTTTGGTGGCGTACATGCAGCAGACGGTCGAGCAATAGTCGTGCGTCTGGTCGCGGGAGCCAACGCATTGGAGGAAGGCGATCTTTTGCGGCGTGCTCCCATCCGATGGACGCTGGACGTGACCGTGGGTCGGGCCGGAGGCGGAGAGCAGCCGCTCGTACTGGAGCGCCGTGACGACGTTGGGGAAACGGCCCCAGCCGTACTCGGCCGCCTGCTCGGCGTGGTAAACCTCATAGCCGGGGGACAGCACGATCGCGCCGACCTGGACATCCTGGATCTGCTCCACCATATCATGGTTGATGGCGTCCGCCTGGCACTCGTACCAACAGCTCAGGCATTCCGAGCAGATACCACAGGCCAGGCAGCGCGCGGCCTCCGCTTGGGCCAGCTCGTCCGTGTAGCCGGTCGAGACCTCGGCAAAGTTGGCCACCCGATCCTCCACCGCCAACTCTGGCACAGCGACCCTCGGCGTGACCCGGGCCTCGCCCCGCTCGATGCGCTCCTGAATCTCGGCCCGGCTCAGATCAACCACCGGCAGATCGGGTTTGAACGCCGGCTCCAACTCCTCACCCCGCAAGTAGCGATGGATCGACTCGGCCACCTGGTGACCGGAGGCGACGGCCTCGATGACAAAGGCCGTGCCGGTGGTGGCGTCGCCGGCGGCAAAGACGCCGGGACGAGTCGCGGCCATCGTGTTGGGATTGACGGCAATCGTCTGCTGGCGGGTGACGCCCACGCCGGCGCTCTCGGGAATAAAGCCCAAACCGGCGCGCTGCCCGATGGAAAAGATGACCACGTCGCATGGAATGACGTGTTCCGACCCCGGTTCCGTCTCCAGGGTCAAGCGGCCCGTCGGATCGAACTCCATAAAGGAAACGTTGACGCACTCCAGCCCCCCCACCCGGCCGTCGCCGTTGGGGAGGATACAGGTGAAGGAACGGCTGGGATGTAGATGAATGCCCTCGTCCTCGCAGGCCTCGATCTCCCAATCGTGGGCCGGCATCGTCTCGCGGCTCTCCAGGCAGGCCAGGTGAACCTCGCCCGCGCCCAAGCGGACCGCCGTGCGGGCTACGTCCACCGCCACGTTGCCCCCACCCAGCACCACCACTCGTTTTCCCTTGACATCAGGCGGTTTATCCAACCGCACGTCCCGCAGGAAGGAGGTGTTGACCATCACCCCCTCCAGATCGATCCCCTCGATGGGCAGCTTGCGCCCCTCGTGCGCGCCGACGGAGATGAGCACGGCGTCAAACCCTTGATCGAAAATGTCGTCCAGGTTATCAACTCGCGTGCTCAGCCGCAGTTCGACCCCCAGGTCGACAATGTCCTGCACCTCGCGGTCCACGATCTCGGTCGGCAGCCGATACTCGGGCACGCCGACCCGCAGCATCCCGCCAGCCACCGGCAACGCCTCGAAAACGGTGACGCCGTAGCCCTGCTTGCACAAGTCCTGGGCAGCGGTCAACCCACAAGGCCCCGCGCCGATGATCGCCACCCTCTCCTCGTACTGGCGCTCCACCGGTTCCGGCGGTACCCGGGGCTGGGCATAGACCTTGTCGGTGACAAACCGCTTGAGGGCGTGGATATTGATGGGATCGTCCAGCTTGCCCCGGTTACACGCATCCTCACAGCGATGGTTGCAGATACGCCCACAGATGCCGGGGAAAGGATTGTCCTCTTTGATGACCCGCAGGGCGTCCTCGTACCGGCCCTCGCGGATGAGGGCGATGTAGCCCTGGGCGCGCTGGTGGGCGGGACAGGCGTCGCGGCAGGGGGCGATGCCCAGCTTCTCGATGACAAAGGCGTTGGGCACCGCCTGGGGATAGAGCTTGTAGGCCGCGTGCTGAGTCGTCAACCCCTCGTCAAAGCGACCCGGGATAATCACCGGACAGACCTCGCCACAGTCGCCACAGCCCGTGCACTTGTCTATATCAATGTACCGAGGGCGAGTCCGCACTCGAACGGTGAAATCCCCGGCCTTGCCCTGCACCCCCATCACGTCACTATCCATCAGCAGTTCGATGTTGTGATGACGCCCACAGTCCACCAGCTTGGGACTGACGATGCACATCGCACAATCATTGGTGGGAAATGTCTTGTCGAGTTGGGCCATGTGCCCACCGATGGCTGACTTGGTGTCCACCAAGTAGACCTTGTAGCCAGATTCCGCCAGATCCAACGAGGCCTGGATCCCAGCAATCCCACCGCCAACCACCATGACAGCGCCGATGGGCATACTCTGTTCTTTCCCGTGCTCCTCCATCGCTTCCCTCCCCTTGACATCTACGATCCCTTGGCTGTGTCAGATTGCTCTACACTCACCCCGCCTACGGATTCCAACTGAACGAGTTGGCGCACCTAACGGGTTTCCGCGAAAATATCGCCTGCTAGTGGGATGGATTGCCAATCCGTCCCACAGCTTTTGTGTAAACGTCTAAAAGTTTTGCCCCGAACCGACAAGCCGAACCACCGAGGAGACTGAGGGGCGCTGATGTCACCAAACCGCGTATTTCATGGTGATCAGTTCACCCAGCGCTTCGGTGATTCCAGGAGCAGCGGTGATCCTGCCCCCGAGTTTCATCGGGGGACTGCTCTGTTTGTTCAGAATCTTTACCCTCAAGGGTTTTACTTGAGCGGACTCGGCCCCAGCTCGCGCAGCCGCTCCGCCATCTCTCGAACCGCGTTGGCGAACGTCTCCCCCATCCCACCGGAGACAAAGCACATCTCCAACCGGTCGCTCCCCAATCCGATATCATCCAGCCACTGCTTGGTGTACTTGACCCGCGCCTGACCGCGCTCATTCCCGTGCACGTGATGGCAGTTCCCCAGCGGGCAGCCCACCACACAGACCCCATCGGCCCCCTGCTCGAACGCCTCCATCAAATAACGCACGTCCGTCTTGCCCGTACAGGGCAGCTTGATCAGCTTGACGTTAGCCGGGTAGTTGATGCGCAACGCGCCGGCCGTATCGATCGCCATATACGCGCAATAAATACAGGTGAAAACGGTGATTTCTGGCTCGAAACCGTTGTTTGTGCCTTCGTGTTCAGCCATAACCCCTCATTTGTGAAACTTGTCAGCGTGAATGAACCCTCAGCTCAGAACGCGCTCCCCCCACGCACCCAACGGCAATCGCAAGATCTGATCGTCTCGATAGGCCGTCAACTGGATCGCCTTGGCCGGGCATTCCCCCGTGCACGTGCCACAGCCGGTGCACAGCGCGGGGTCTATCCACGCTGCCCCCTTGATCTCTCCAACCCCTACATCCTCGTACCGCACCTCGGGAATGTCAAAGGGACAGGTGCGCACGCACGTCAGACATCCCACGCACTTGCTCTGATCCACCACCGACACGACGCCGCCGATGTACATCTTGGGCGTGGCGAGAATGGTGATCGCGCGTCCCGCCGCCGCCTGGGCATTGGTAATGCACTCTTCGATGAAGCGGGGATAGTGGGCCATCCCGCACAGGAAAATTCCCTCGCGGGCAAAATCCATGGGCCGCATCTTGAGGTGAGATTCCAAGAAAAAACCCTCGCTGGAGAGCGGCACGTCCAGGATGTGGGCCAGCCGCTCCGTCCCCTCCGAAGGCTGAATCGCCATGCTCAGCGCCAACAGCCCTGGATGCATGACAATCTCCTGTTTGAGGGAGGGCTCCCAAGCCACGACCTCCAACTCTCCCTCGTCGTCTACCCGCACCTGGGGCATGTGTTCCTCGTCATAGCGGACGAACAACACCCCTCGCTGTCGGGCCTCGGTGTAATACTGCTCCCGGAACCCATAGGTGATAATGTCCTTGTACAACACCACCACGCGGCAGTTGGGATTGAGCAGCTTGATCCGGGCCGCGTTTTTCATCGTGTTGGTGCAGCAGGTTCGACTGCAATACTTGACCCCACCCGGAGGCCGGACGCACTGGATGAACACGACCTCCTTCAGGTTCTCGATCTGCTGGGGCCGATGGGTGATAATGTCCTCCAGGTCCAGCGAGGTGACGACCCGCTCGTCCTGCCCCAACAGGTAGACCTCGTCCCGGCACTCTTGCCCACCGGTCGCGACGATGGTCACCCCGTGCTCGATCGGTATCTCACCGCCGGGAGTGCGCACCGTGGAGCGGAACGCCCCCACGCTGCCCTCGTGGGAGACCACCTCCGAGCTGGTCAGCACGTCGATGCGCTGATGCCCCAACACCCGATTGACCAGGTCCCGCAGCAGCCGCTGGGGATTGTCCCCCTCGACCACGTAATAGATGTGCTGCAGGTTGCCCCCCAATCCTGGCTGCCGTTCCACCAGCATGACGTCGTACCCGGCGTCGGCGATGTTCAGTGCGGCCGTCATCCCAGAGACCCCACCGCCGATCACCAAAGCCCCCCGGGTCGGCTCAATCGCCTGCCTGTGCACCGGTTCGGCCAGCCCGGCCCGCGCTACCGACAGGCGGACCAACTCCTTCGCCGTACGGGTGGCGCCTCGCGGATCATCCATGTGTGACCAGGCGCAGTGCTCGCGAATATTGGCTACCTCTACCAGGTATGGGTTCAGCCCTACCTCGCGGGCGATGCGCTGGAAGAGAGATTCGTGGGTGCGATGGCTACAAGCCGCCACTACCAACCGGTTCAAGTTCTGCGCCTCGATGGTCTGCTTGATCAGCGCTTGCCCCTCCTCCAGACAGGCATAGTCCGTCGTCTCCACGTGGACCACGCCCGGCAGTCCGGCCGCAAACTCGGCCACCGCGTCCGTATCCACGATCCCGGCAATGCTGGGATAACACCGGCACACAAAGACGCCGATGCGCGGCTCCTCCCCGTCCACGTCCCGCTCCGGAGGAAGCGTGCCCGGTTCTGCCAGGAATGGATACTCCCGTCCAAAGGCTCGCTCTCCCACCTGGTCGGAAAGCAGGCGCATCACATCCCCGGCCGCCCCGGCTGCATCCAGAATCGTCTCTGCGATCTCTTTGGGCGACGAGAACGTGCCACACACATAGATACCCGGCCTGCTCGTCTCCAGCGGGGCGAACTTGTCCGTCTGGCAAAAGCCATACGGGTTCAGCTCGATCCCCAGCAGGCGGGCCAGGTCCCGCGATCCATCGGGCGGCAGAGCGCCCACCGAGAGCACCACCATATCGAAGCGGCCCTCGACGAAATTGCCCTCCTCATCGGGATAGCGGAGGATCAGGTCGTGGGTCTCGGGATCCTCCAGCACCATCGAGATCCGGCAGCGCGTATACTCCACGCCAAACTCTTCCTGAGCCTGCTGGTAGTAGGCGTTGAACTCTTTGTTAAAGGCCCGCTCGTCCATCATAAAGATCTGGCAGTGAACATTCCCGGTGCGCTCCTTGGCGAGCATCGCCTCTTTGGTCGCGTACATGCAGCAGATGGATGAACAATAGGGATGCTTTTCATCCCGCGAGCCGACGCACTGCAACCAGGCGATCCGTTCGGGCAGCTTTCCATCCGAGGGACGCATCACAACCCCCTCGGTGGGGCCCGAGCGGCTGGCCAACCGCTCGTACTGCATGGAATGGATCACGTTGGGGAAACGCCCAAACCCCAACTCTTCGTACTCGGTCGGGTCCGAAAGCGCGTATCCCAACGAGAGGATGATGGCGCTGACCTGGAGGTCGCGCTCGATCTCTTCCTCCTCCAGATTGATCGCGCCCGTGGGGCAGACCGTCTCGCAGCGGCGGCAGGTCTCGCAGCGCGGCACCTTGTCCACCACATAGGTATCGGGCAGCGCGCGGGGGGCCATCTTGTAAACCGCTTTGCGGGCCGACATCCCCACCTGGAACGGGCTGGGCAGCGGCACCGGGCAGACCCCCTCGCACAGGCCGCAGTTGATGCACCGTTGAGCATTGACATAGGTCGGGCGATGACGCAGCGTCACGGTAAAATCACCGGCGTACCCCGCCAGATTGATCAGATCGGTATTCGTCAAAATTTCGATGTTGGGGTGCACGTTATGATCCATAAAAGCGGGTGAAATGGACGGCCTCGTGCACCCGTATCCATGATCGGACGTGCCTCGGCAGAGCACACAGTCGTGAGTGGGAAACATATAGCCCAACTGCGCCACCCGTCCACCTAGCCACGGCCGATTTTCCACCAGATAGACCCTTAGACCTGCTTCGGCCAGGTCAACCGCCGCCCGCATACCACTCACTCCACCACCAAGGACCAAAACAGCGCCCACAGGTTCCCTACGCATCAATATTCCTCTCCTATCCCGGGCAAACCCGGAAAAAGATTTCTGATTCTACCCCCGTCACACGTGCCGGGTGTAATCGGGCAGCAGGATTGGTGAAACGACTCCCGTGTCCACTCCCGCCTCTTCCAGCTCCCGGTTCCAAGCTTCCACGTGAGCCAGGTTGGGCGTTCCCAGCGTGATCTGCTGAGCATAGGTCGCCGCCGAGCGACCGGCCCGCCGCCCAAAGACGGTGATCTCGAGCAGACTGTTACCCATCAAGCGATTGTGACCATGCACCCCCCCGCTCACCTCTCCGGCGATGAACAGGCCCGGGACCTCGGTCGAAGTATCAGCGCGCAGCCGCACCCCCCCATTCTGATAGTGGAGCGTGGGGTAGACCAGCATCGGCTCTTGGGCGATGTCAATCTCGAACCGCCCGAATTGGCGCGCCATCGCCGGCAGCGCCCGCTGGATCGTGCCGGGGCCTTGGATGATTTCAATCATCGGCGAATCGAGCCACACACCGGGCTGTCCAGTCGGCGTGACGATCCCCATCTCTCGTTCCCGACACTCTCGAATGAAAGCGGCCGCCTCCACGTCCCGAGGCTCCAATGGGTAGACGAACTGGGCCCCCTCCCTGTTGATAGGTTGAGCGCCCAACCCACGCACCTTCTCCGTCACCAACAGGCCAACAATCTGCTCTGGGAACGCCGCGCCGGTGGGATGGTACTGCATAGATTCCAGATATCCCAGGGGCGCGCCGACCCGATACGCCAGCACAACGCCGTCAGCCGTAGCGCCATGATGATTGGTCGTGGGGAATCCCTGGTAGTGCAGCCGGCCGCCGCCCCCCGTCGCCAAAACTACCGCCTTCGCCTTGATAAAGCGATGGACCTTGGTTTCCAGGTTCATCACGATGGCCCCCACCACCCGTCCCTGATCGTCCATCACCAGCTCGATGACCGGGGCGAATTCGATCACCGTGATGTCGTCCTCCCGGTTGCGCACTTCGTCTCGCAGGGTGCGCATAATCTCGGCTCCGGTATAGTCCCGAGCCGAGTGCATACGCTTACGGCTGGTGCCGCCACCGTGCTCCTCCATCATCATCCCGTCCGGTGCTTTGTCGAACATCATGCCCAGGTCTTCGAGCCACTTGATGACCACAGGAGCATCCACTACCAATGCCTCCACCAGGTCCGGAGCGTTGGTAAAGTGACCGCCGCCGATGACGTCCAGATAATGGATCGGCGGGCTGTCTTCCGGCCGGTCGGCGGCCTGGATACCGCCCTGGGCCATCATCGTATTGGCATCGCCAAAGCGCAGCTTGGTCGCCACGACCACCTTGGCCCCCTGCTCCTGTGCCAGAAGCGCTGCCGAGGCCCCTGCTCCACCCCCACCGACGACCAACACGTCAGTCTCGATCATGGGGTCGCTTAAATTAAAATCCGGGCCGATATGAGGCCGTCCCTCCACCACTCGGGCCAGCTCGATCGGCATGCGCTGCCCCTTGCTCACCCCAACCCGAATGGCGTGGAACGTCTCATCCTTATAGTCCGGGTGAAATGCCTTCAGGATCGCGCCACGCTCTTCCAGGCTCATGGCTGGAAACGACTCCCTGATGCGACGGGGTCGGGTCGATTCCACCATACGAATAGATTCTTGCATTTCTGGCGGATAACCGCTCATTCCACTTCCTCCTCGCGCTTCCTATTTCGGTTCGATGTCTCGCGCTTTGTATCGCTCTGTCAGCGCGTCCTTGTCGAGGCTCTTCAACTCTGCCATTTGAGCGTCGAACTGGCCGGCCTCGATCTCGTCCAGCCGTTCCAGCAGGTGCTCAGAACGAGGAGCCAGATAGCGCCCGTAGAGCCGGCGCGCCAAAATGGCAATGTTGTACTGCGCTTCTTCGGCCGGACAACGGGCCGCGCACAGCCCGCACATGATGCAGTCGAAGGACAGGTCCGCCATCCGGGCAATGTCGCCCCGCATACCGGCCGCCATGTACGTACGCACGTCGATCTCCTGGGGACAGGCCTTGGTGCAGGCCCCACAGCCCAGACAGCGCAGTACCTCAGGGTACGTGGTGAACAGGGTCGCCGCGATCGGCTCCAACTGCCTGATATCGTACCTCGTTCGCTGCGCCGGGAAGAACGGTATCTGCGCCAGGTACATATCCGGCTGCACCACCGTCTGGCAAGCCAACCCAAAATAGAGCTTGGGATCGCCCAGAATTCGATAGGCCGTGCCGCAAGCTCCACAGAAACCACCACGACAGCCCACCCCTCGAATCAGCGTGTAACCGGCGTACTCGATCGCTTTCATGATCGTCAGGGTAGGAGGCACCATGTACTGCTTCCCCATAATATAGATGGGGATCAACTCGGCATCCGTCACTTCAGGTTGCTTCTCAGTCTCCATACCTCTACTCCTCTCCTACCTCCATCCACTCGTCCTCGCGGAAGGTAATCAACGGCAGCGGGTCCTCGACGCTGCGGCCTGGCACGTACTCGAACACCTCCTGCACCTGTTGGCCGATGGCCCGAAACACCAAGCCTACCGGGAGATCGGCTGGACAATCGCTGGTGCACATCCCACACCCCACGCAAGATAGGACCATGTGATTGAGACGAGTCAGGTGGAACAAGGTCGTATCAGCTGGCAAACGATACGCTCCCTTCCGCTCGGCCCAATTCATATACTGCATCGGCTCGTGATCAAAGACGGGACTCTTGAATAGACATGTCTTGCAGTAACAGATCGGGCAGACCGTCATACAGTTGTGACAGCGCACGCAGGCGGCAAACACGCCTTCGACCCCCTCTTGCTCGAGCTGCTGGCGGATCGCGGCAAACCACTCGTCCCGCACCTGGGTACGGGCTTGGACCACCTGTTTCACCACCTCGTCCCGCTGCTTTCCATCCCCCTCCGCCGCCTCAATCCCCAGTTTGGCGGCGATTTCGTCGGCCATAGAGACGGGAACACCAGCAGCCAGATCGGCCCCCAACAGCTCCAACGTGACGTCTGCCTGCTCGATGTGGGGCCTTTCGCACATCTGGCAGGCATCCCGAAAGGCATACCCGTCCTGGGGGGACAGATCGCCGTGCTGGGCCGTCGCCAACAGGGCTGCCAGATCACCTTGCCCGTTCTTCCTCATCGCCACATAGTCTGGCACGTCGTACGTACCCAAGCAATCCACGCCGATGGTCACCAGATCGTCCAAGCTGGCCTGTTGCAGTTTGACCAGCTCGACCAACGCGCGCAGCTCGCACGAACGCAGCACCACGCCGATGCGACCACGGGGAGCACGGATCGAGACCTTGCCAGCGACGCGGGCGGCATTCAGTCCCAACACCGGAGCCAGCGGATCGGCCGCATCCAGCAGCGCCGGATCAGAGACCAGAGCCGGCGTGACCGTGCCGGTGGGCGTTTCCATAGGCAGCAGAAGCGCATCCACCACGTCTGCTTCCAACAGTCGCTTGAGGAAGCCCTGCACAGCGGCCCGCACATCATTGTTCTCAACAGGTATTACAGTTTTCATTGCATCTCCTCTTCAAAAGTTGCGGGTTGCAAATGGTTATCGAATTTGTAATCCGCTCACACTGCCCACTTCTGACGCATCGGGTTGGGACCTTTCTCCTTGATTGCATTCGTCATCTCGGTGACTGTTTGGGCAAAGAGCTGCCCCTCGCTGGCGCTGATCCAGCGCAGCCAGACCCGGTCCTCGTCGTAGCCAGCGCTCTTGAGGATCTCTTTCAACGCCACGACGCGCCGACGGGCCTTGTAATTCCCTGACTGGTAGTGACAGTCGCCGGGATGACAGCCGCCGATGAGCACACCGTCAGCCCCGTCCAACAGCGGCTTGAGCACGTAGGTCGAGTCCACCGAGCCGGAGCACATCAGCCGGATAATGCGCACGTTGGGCGGATACTGGATTCGCGACGTGCCTGCCAGGTCGGCCCCTGTGTAGGCGCACCAGTTGCACAGGAACGCGACGATCTTGGGTTCAAAACTGTCTGCCATATTGCCTCCTTAAGAGATCGTGTATCACTCCGAAATCGCAGCGATCAACTCGTCAATCGTTTGCCGAATGGTCTGTACTGCTGACTCTCGGTCAGCAGTACACATCTTTTAGAACAACCCTCGCTCCTATCCCACCAACGCATCCACCTGCGCCAGGATCTGCTCCGGCGTGAAATGCTGCAAATTGATCGCCTTGGAAGGACAGGCTGTAGCACAGGCCCCACACCCCTTGCACAAGACCGCGTTGATCTTGGAGACGCCCCACAGCAGGTCGAGGGCTGGCGCGCCATACGGACAGACGTCCACGCACATCCCACACCCGGCACACAGGTCCGCGTCCACTACCGCCGTGGCCGATTCCACCGGCACCGTGCCTTTGAGCAGCGGAATCAGCGCCGAGGAGGCCGCTGCCTTGGCCTGGGCCACCGTGTCCGGAATGTCTTTGGGTCCCTGGCAGCAGCCCGCCAGGAACACGCCGTTCACCGCCGTGTCCACGGGCCGCAGCTTGGGATGCAGTTCCAGGAAAAACCCATCGGCCGAGCGCGGCAGCTTGAGCATCGTAGATAGCTCCGAAATGTCGGCGCGGGACTCCATCCCCACCGCCAGCACGACCAGGTCCGTCTCCCAATCAAAAGGCTGCCCCAACAGGGTATCCTCACCGGACAACACCACCCGCTCCCCACGCCGATAAATCTCGGAGACGTTCCCCTTGCGGTAGCGCACTCCCTTGGCCCGGGCCTCGTCGTAGAATTCCTCTGCCCCCTTGCCAAACGTGCGCACGTCCATGTAAAGCACCGTCACGTCAGCATTGGGCAGGATGTCCTTGACGAGGCTGGCCTGCTTGGCCGTGTACATGCAACAGACCCGCGAGCAGTACGGATTGCCGACCTGCACATCTCGCGAACCCACGCACTGGATAAAGGTCACGCGCTGGGGCTCGCGCCCGTTCACCGCCAGGTCGCCGTCGAACAACCGCTGCTCCATCTCCAACGACGTGATGACGTTGGGATATTCGTACCCCAATTCGGGCTTGCGCTGGGGATCGAACAAGTCGTAGCCGGTCGCAATGATGATGCTCCCCACCTCAACCTGCCGCTCTCCCTCCTGTCCCGTCACCTTGACCTTGAAATTGCCGACGTACCCCTCCACGTTGGTCACTTGAGCGTTCAGAAAGAGCGTGATGGCTGGGTGGGTCTGCACCCGCTCGATCAGCGGGCCTATCAGGTCAGCCACCGGTTCCAGGGTCGGGAACGTGCGGTTCAGCTCTGCCAACCGCCCCCCCAAGCGCTCGCTCTTCTCCACCAGGTAGACGGGAAAGCCCGCATCCGCCACGTCGAGGGCCGCCGCCATACCGGCCACTCCTCCCCCGACGACGACCGATCCCGGCGTGACATCGACCTCCCGCTCTTCCAGAGGGCTCAACTCTGCTGCTTTGGCCACCACCGAAGCGACCAACCACTTGGCCTTCTCTGTAGCCCGCTCCCGGTCGCTGTGCACCCACGAGCACTGCTCGCGGATGTTGGCCATCTCCACCAGGTACGGATTCATCCCCGCCTGCTGCGCCGCCCCTTGAAACGTTGGCTCGTGCATGCGGGGCGAGCAGGAGGCCACCACCACGCGATTCAAGTCGTATGTCTCGATATCCTCCTGGATCAATCCCTGGCCGGGATCGGAGCACATGTACAGGTAATCCCGAGACACGACGACGTTGGGCAGCGTGGCTGCGAATTCGGCCACTTGCTCCACATCCACGGTGGCAGAGATGTTCACGCCACAATGACAAATGTATACCCCAATGCGCGGTTTCGATTCCATGCTACTCCTCACCTAACGACAGGTTGACGAGCTCCATGATGTCCATCACCCGCAACTGCTCCTCCAACCCGCGCACTTTGACCGCGTCCTCCAACGTCAGCAGGCAGAAGGGACAAGCCACGGCCAGGATCTCGGCCCCGGTGTCGGCCGCCTCCTGCACCCGCTGGAACGCCAATCGCTCCTCCAGATTCGTGCCCTCCGCCCACATCCGGCCGCCGCCGCCCTCGCAGCACAGGCTGCGCTCCCGGTTGCGATCCATCTCGATCAACTCGACGCCGGGAATCGCCTGCAGGATGGCGCGCGGTTCATCATACACTCTGTTTTGCTTGCCCAGAAAACAGGGGTCGTGATAGGTGACCCGCTTGTTGACCTCGTTGGCGAGTTCCAACTTGCCCTGCTCAATCAACGCGGCCACAAGTTGGGTATAGTGCAGCACGTCTATCCCATCCAGGCCGTACTCGTTCTTGAAGGTGTTGAAACAGTGCGGGGAGACGGTCACCATGCGGCTCGCTCCCACTGCCCGGATCATCTCACCGTTCTCCTCGACCAACATCTCGAACAACCCCTCTTCTCCCATGCGCCGGATTTCGTTGCCGCAGCAGCTTTCTTCGATCCCCAACGTGCCAAAGTCCAGGCCGGCGACGGTGAACGCGCGCGCCAAAGCCCGGGTAATGGGCTGGGCACGTATGTCGTACGATGGCGTGCAACCGATATAGTATAACAGATCGCACCCATCCTGCGCCGCTTTGACCTCCCGGCTGTCGGTCCAAGCTGACCGATCCTCTCGCGCCATACCGGCCGGATTCCCCTGTCGAAACGTCCCCATCAGCGCCGCACCGATAGTCTCTGGAATCCTCCCCCCTTCCACCAATTGACCCCGCAGCGCGATAATCAGCTCGGCCGGCCGCACGTCCTTGGGACACCGCTCGACGCAGGTGAAACAACTGGTACAATCCCACAATTCCTCGTGAGCATCTACCTTCAGCTCTGGCTCCACCAGCATGTAATAGATCAAGCTGCGGATGTTCAGCGTCGTCTTGCGCGCTACTGGACATCCCCCGGTGCACTTGCCGCACTGAATACAACCATACAGTTCCAACTGCTCGGTCATAGCCTGTGTCTTCAACGCCATCCTCCTAATCACATATTCCGTATCACGTACTCTGTCTCCGCCGCCGCGCCAACACCCGCATCGCCGAAGCGGCCGCCGCTTTCGCCTGAGCGACAGTATCGGGAATATCCTTGGGGCTCTGGTTGCAACCGGCCAAATAAATGCCCTCTACAACAGTATCCACCGGCCGCAGGTGAACGTTCGCCTCCTGGAAAAACCCGTCGGGCGAACGCTCCAGTCCCAGCAGCTCCGCCACGTCCGCCGTATCCCCTCGGGGAACCACCGCCGTCGCCAGCACCACCAAGTCCGCTTCGACCTCCACCGGGCGACCCAGCATCGTATCCTCGGCCAATACGACCAACCTGTCGCCCCGGCGGTACACCTCCGAGGGTTCGCCCCGCCGATATCTCACCCGCTCGTGTTTCACCCGGTCGTAAAATTCTTCATACCCCTTGCCAAAAGCTCGCACGTCTATGTAGAAGACTGTGATGTTAGCATCGGGGATTCTGTCTCGCACCAGATGAGCGTGCTTGGCCGTGTACATACAACAGACCCGGGAGCAGTAGGGCACACCGGTGTGCGGATCGCGGGAGCCGACGCATTTGATAAACACCACATCCTTTGGCTCCTTCCCGTTGACCAGTATCTTGCCCATCGTAGGTCCAGACGCGGACGAGAGTCGCTCGAATTGAATTCCCGTCATCACCTCTGGGTATACGCCATACCCGAATTCCGGCTTTAGCGTGGGATCCATCAGATCGAACCCGGTCGCGATGATGACGGCGTCCACCTCCAGGTCCACAAATGTCTCCTGCTGCTCGAAATCAATCGCGTCAGCCGGACACGCATCCTTGCACAAAAACGTATTGCCGCACTTGCCCCGCGTGAGATACAGACACGCTTCGGGATCAATCGTGTATTTGAGCGGCACTGCCTGGGGAAACGGAACGTAAATGGACGACCGCTTGGCGATGCCTTCGTCGAATTCATGGAGGATGCGATCCTTCCGCCGGCAGGCCAAGGCGCACAATCCACAGCCGGTACACCTGTCCATATCCACGTACCGAGGCTTTTGGCGCACCCGGGCGCGAAATATGTCCTCTTCCTTTTCGACCGAGACCACCTCACAATAGGTCATCAACTCGATGTTGGAATGCCGGCCCACATCCACCATCTTGGGCGTCAGAATACAGGACGAACAGTCCAACGTAGGGAATGTCTTGTCCAGTTGGGCCATCCGCCCACCAATCGAAGGCTCCCGCTCGACCAGGTAGGCCTTGAAACCTGCGTCAGCAATATCTAACGCAGCTTGAATACCAGCGATACCACCCCCGATGATCAACGCAGCAGGCTTACTCATAGTCCATTTCCTTGATCATTGATTCAATCCCCATCCTTAACCTATCGCTCCCCAAACGTCACCACATCCAACATACCGTACACCTGCTCCACCTCGAACCCCCTCTGCTGGCTGGCCTTGTTCGGGCAGACGGAGATACAGGCCCCGCATCCCTGGCAGAGCACGTCAATCACCTGCACATACTCGTGCCGTCCGCCCCCCTGGACGGATAACGGCAGCGGCGGGGAGGGCAGTTCCACCACCACCCGGGCGTCGTAGGGACAGGCCTCGATGCACAGCCCGCAGTTGGAGCACAGCAGCGGATCCACGCGGGCCACGATGGGCGTCGCCTCCAGCTCCTCCTTCGAGAGCAAGGTGACGGCCCGCATGGCCGCGCCCCGCGCCTGGGCCATCGTCTCGTCCAGGAAACGCGGCGAGTGAGCCATCCCGCACAGGTACACCCCGTCCGCCGCAAAATCCAACGGGCGCAGCTTGACGTGAGCCTCCAAAAAGAACCCGTCCTCGTCCAGCGGGACCTTGAGCAATTTCGCCAACGGGTCGTTCCCCTCCCGTGGCTCGATCCCCACGCTCAACACCACCAGATCCGCCGGCAGCGTAAAGGGCTCCCCCTCCGGTTGCGCTACCACCTCGACGCGCAGCTCGCCGTCATCCGTCGGGTAGACCTCGGGTTTCTGGTCCTTGTCGTACTCCAAAAAGACCACGCCCTGCTCCCGCGCCTCCCGGTAATACCGCTCCTTGAACCCAAAGGTCCGAATGTCCCGGTAGAGAATATAGACGTTCGTCTCCGGCCAACGGGCCTTGAGCGCCAGAGCGTTCTTGATCGCCTCGGTGCAGCAGATGCGCGAGCAGTAGGGATGTTCCTCGTCGCGGGAACCGACACACTGGATCATCACCAAGTCGCTCGGCGGAGCGGCGGTTGAGTCGGCCTCCCACCCTGCCAGCATCCCCTCCAGCTCCCGCTGTGTGACGACCCGCTCATCCTGCCCGTACCCGTACCCCCGCGGCTCCAGCTCCTGCGCCCCCGTCGCCACGACGATGACCCCATGCTCGATCTCTTCGGCGTGACCGTTGCCCGCGCTGTCGCCCCGCCGCACCGTGGTCCGATACTGTCCCACGTACCCACTGACAGCCTCGATCTCTGCACCCGTCAGCACCGAGATGCGCGGATTTGCCGAGACCGCCTCGATCGTCCATTGCAGCAGAGCCTGCGGACTGCCCGCCTCGCCCTCGGTGTCGGGCAGCGCGGTGTAAATGTGCCGCAGGTTGCCCCCCAGCTCAGTTTCCCGCTCCACCAGCGTCACGCCGAATCCCTGCTCGGCGATGGAGAGCGCTGCCGTCATGCCGGCCAATCCCCCGCCGATCACCAGCGCGCGCTGGTTCACCTCGAACGTGCGATGCGGGATGGGGCGCAGCTTCCGCGCTTTGGCCACCGCCATCGTGACCAGTTCCTTCGCCTTCTCCGTCGCCACCTGCGGATCGTTCCGGTGCACCCACGACACTTGCTCCCGGATGTTGGTCATCTCGAACAGATGGGGGTTCAACCCGACCCCACGAATGGTGGCCTGGAACAATGGCTCGTGGGTGCGCGGCGTGCAGGAGGCCACCACCACCCGGTTCAGACCGTGCTCTTCGATCCGCTGTTGAATGATCTGCTGAGTGTCCTGGGAACAAGTATACAGATTCTGCTCAGCGTACGCCACGCTCGGCAGGCCGGCGGCATACTCGACCACCTCCGGCACGTCCACCACAGCACCGATGTTGATGCCGCAGTGACAGATAAAGACACCGACCCGCGCCGCTTCCTCGCTCACATCCCGCTCCGGGGGATAGACGACCTCCTCCACCTGTGATCCCCGTCCCGCGGCCAGCAGCGCCGACGCCTGGGCCGCCGCGCACGACGCCTCGATCACCGTCTCCGGGATGTCCTTCGGCTCAGCGAACGGCCCCGCTACAAAGATACCCGCCCGGTTCGTCTGAGCAGGATGGAAAATGGGGGGCTCTGCGAACCCGTACTCGTTCAACCCGATCCCCAACCGCTGCGCCAATTCCCGTGCGCCGGCCGGCGGCTGCAATCCGACTGAGAGCACCACCAGGTCGAACGTCTCCTCGACGCTCAACGGCGACTCGCCGACGGCGTACCGCAGCCGTAGATCTCCCGTCCCCGCCGCCTCCGTGACCGACGAGACCATGCTGCGCACAAAACGCACGCCGTATTCCTGCTCCGCTCGCTCGACGTACCGCTCGAACCCCTTGCCATAAGAGCGCACGTCCATATAGAAAATCGTCGCCTCGACCTTCGGGTCGTGCTCCTGGGCGATCAACGCCTCCTTGACGGCATACATACAGCAGACCGCCGAGCAGTACCCCTGGTCACAGGCCAGGTCCCGCGAACCGACGCACTGGATGAACGCGATCTTGCGCGGATGCCGGCCATCGGAGGGGCGCTGTACTACCCCGCCCCACGGCCCTGAGGCCGAGAGCATACGCTCGAACTCGATGCTGGTGACGACGTCCGCCAACCGTCCATAGCCAAACTCGGGCCGGATGTCACCCGGCAGCGTTTCAAATCCCGGCGTCAGCACCACCGCTCCCACCGCCAGCTCGACGATCTGCTCCGTCATACGGTGGTCAATGCAGTCCTTCTGACAGGCGTACACACACTGCAAGCACTCGGAACAGACCCCACAGGCCAGGCAGCGCGCTGCTTCGGCCCGGGCCTGCTCCTCGGTATACCCGGCCACCACCTCCCCAAAAGTCGAGAGCCGTTCATCCATCGGCAGCTCGCCCAGGGCCACCCGAGGCTGCGTCCGAACCTCGCCGTGTCTCACCTGCTCCTCGATCTCGGCTCGGGTCATATCCACCACCGGCAGCCTGGGAGCGGGGGCCGGCTCCAGATCCTCTCCCCGCAGATACCGGGCGATGGACTCGGCCGCCCGGTGGCCGGCCGCCACCGCGTCAATCACAAAGGCCGTCCCGGTGATGGCATCCCCCGCCGCAAAGACCCCCGCGCGGGTCGCCGCCAGCGTGTTCTGGTTGACGGCCACCGTGCTCTGGGCAGTGACTCCCACCCCGGCGCTCTCCGGGATAAAGGCCAATCCGGCCCGCTGTCCCACCGAAAAGATGACCGTATCACACGCCACAGAGAACTCGGAATTGGGCACCGGAACTGGACGGCGGCGGCCCGTCTCGTCGGGCAGCCCCTGCTCGGTGCGCACCAGCTTGAGCCCCTGCACCCGTCCGCCCGCCCCTTCGACCACCTCGATCGGCGTCGTCTGCCAGTGAAAGACGATCCCCTCCTCCTCGGCGTGGCGCATCTCTTCCTCGTCGGCCGTCGCCTCCTCCGGCGTGCGGCGGTAGTAAACGTGCACCTCTGCCCCCATCCGCACCGCCGTGCGGGCCACGTCCATCGCCACATCCCCTGCCCCGATAACCGCTACCCGCTCCCCCAGCTCCGGTGGATCGCCCAACCGCACGTCGCGCAGAAAAGTGGTGTTGATCAACACGCCGTCCAGATGCGCGCCCGGAATATTCAGCCGCACCCCCTCGTGGGCCCCCACGGCGATCAGTACCGCCTCGAACCCCTGGGCAAAGACCTCGTCCATGTCGTCTATGCAGGTGTTCAGCCGCAGGTCTACGCCCAGGTCCACAATGTCCTGCACCTCTCGATCAATGACCTCGGTCGGCAGCCGGTATTCGGGGACACCCACCCGCAGCATCCCGCCGGCCACCGGCAGCGCCTCGAAAACGGTCACTGGATACCCCATACGGCACAAATCCTGAGCCGCCGTCAGCCCACACGGACCGGCCCCGACGATCGCCACCCGCTCGTCGTACCGCCGCTCGGCCGGCTGCGGCTCGATGCGGGGCTGGGCGTAGATGGTGTCGGTGACAAAGCGCTTCAACGCCCGGATGTTGATCGGCTCGTCCAGCTTGCCCCGGTTACATGCCGTCTCGCAGCGCCGATTGCAGATCCGTCCGCAGATGCCGGGGAAGGGATTGTCCTCCTTGATGACCCGCATCGCGTCCTCGTACCGCCCCTCGTGGATCAGGGCGATGTACCCCTGGGCCCGCTGCCCGGTGGGACAGGCGTCCCGGCACGGGGCCACCCCCCGCTTTTCGATCACGTAAGCGTTGGGGATCGCCTGCGGGTACAGCTTGTAGATCGCCCGCCGCTCTGCCAACCCCTCGTTGAACTGATCGAGGCAGTGAATGGGACACACATCGGCGCAGTCGCCGCAGCCGGTGCACTCGTCCACCCGCACGTAGCGCGGATGCTGGCGCACGCGGGCAGTAAAGCGGCCCGCCTCCCCCTCGACACTGTCCAACTCGGCGTAGGTCAGCAGCTCGATGTTGGGGTGCCTTCCACACTCGACCAGCTTGGGCGAGAGGATACACATCGAGCAGTCGTTGGTGGGAAAGGTCTTGTCCAACTGGGCCATCACCCCACCGATGGCCGGGCTTTTGTCCACCAGATAGACCTTGATCCCGGCCTCGGCCAGGTCGAGGGAGGCCTGCATCCCGCCGATGCCCGCGCCGACGACCAAAACAGCGCCTATGGACGGACCTGCTTCCAGTTCATCATTCATACGCTCACCGCGTCCAACATGCCGTATATCTGCACCGCCTCGAATCCCTTTTGCTGACTGGCCTTGTTGGGACAACTGACGACACACGCGCCACAGCCCTGGCACAGCACATCGATCACTTCAGCCGTGTGGGCTCCAGGCTCCAACACGCGGGCGCCATACGGACAGACCTCCACACACAGTCCACAGGCGGAACAGAGTTTGGGGTCCACACGGGCAATGATAGGCGTAGCCTCCAGCTCCTCCTTCGAGAGCAGCGTCACCGCCCGCACCGCCGCTCCCTGGGCCTGGGCGATGGTCTCGTCCAGGAAACGCGGCGAATGGGCCATCCCACACAGATAGACGCCGTCCGCCGCGAACTCTAGCGGTCGCAGCTTGACGTGTGCTTCCAGGAAAAAGCCATCCTCATTCAAAGGCACTTTGCACAGCTTGGCCAGCACATCTTGATCCGGCTGTGGTTCGATGCCGGCGCTGAGCACCACCAGATCCGCTGGCAGCCGCATCTCCTCCCCCATCACCGCGTCCCACACCTCCACCTGCAAGCCGTCATCCGTCGCCTGTACCACCGGCTTCCGCTCCACATCGTACTCGAGAAAGATCACCCCCCGCTCCCGCGCCTCCCGGTAGTACTGCTCCTTGAAGCCAAAGGTCCGGATGTCCCGGTACAGAATGTAGACCTCCGTCTCCGGGCTTTGCTCTTTGATCGCCAGCGCGTTCTTGATCGCTTCCGTGCAGCAGATACGAGAGCAGTAAGGATGCCCTTCCTCCCGCGAGCCGACGCACTGGATCATCACCACGGACTGCAACCCCAAATCCGCGATCCGCTCTTCCAGTTCCCGCTGCGTGACGACGCGCGGATCCTGTCCGTACAGATACTCCTGCGGCTCGATCTCCCGCGCCCCCGTCGCCAACACGATCACGCCGTGCTGGATCTCCTCCTGCTCACCATCCGCCAACTGCACCAGCGTGCGGTACTGGCCCAAGTACCCGCCGACTTCCACCACCTCCGCTTGGGTCCGCACCGCGATGCGAGGATTGGCCAATACCGCCTCAATCGTCCGCTGCAGCAGCGCCTGTGGATCCCCCGTCTCCCCGGTCCCCGGCAGGGGCGTAAAGATGTGACGCAGGTTTCCACCCAGCACCGCCTCCCGCTCCACCAACGTCACGCCGAATCCCTGCTCGGCGATAGAGAGCGCCGCCGTCATCCCGGCCAATCCGCCGCCGACGACCAGTGCGCTGCGGTTCACCTCGAAGGTGGACCGGTCAATGGCTCGCAGCTTGCGGGCCTTGGCCACTGCCATCCGGACCAGTTCCTGCGCCTTCTCCGTCGCCAGACGGGAGTCGCTCTTGTGTACCCAGGAGTCTTGCTCTCGGATGTTGGCCAGTTCGAACAGGTGAGGGTTCAGGCCAGCCCCGCGAATCGTCTCCTGGAACAGCGGCTCGTGAGTGCGCGGCGTGCAGGAAGCCACCACGACCCGGTTCAGGCCATGCTCCTCGATCCGTTCGCGGATGCGCTCCTGGGTGTCCTGGGAGCAGGTGTACAGGTTCTGCTCAGCATAGGCCACGTCCGGTAGCCCAGCGGCGTACTCGACTACCTCCGGGACATTGACCACAGCGCCGATGTTGATACCGCAATGGCAGATAAAGACGCCGACCCGGGGCCATTCATCGCTCACGTCCCGCTCCTCCGGCCATACCGGCTGCGCGGTCAGCGTGTTCCGGGCGTCGGACAGCAGAGCGGAGGCCTGGGCCGCCGCGCAGGAGGCTTCGATCACCGTCTCTGGGATGTCCTTCGGCTCGCTGAACGCGCCGGCCGTGAAAATGCCGGGCCGCGTGGTCTCACCGGGCCGGTAAGTGGGCGGCTCGGCAAAACCGTACTCGTTCAACGCCACCCCCAACCGCTCCGCCAACTCGCGGGCCCCTGCCGGCGGTTGCAGCCCCACCGACAACACCACCAGGTCGAACTCCTCCTCGACACTCTTCCCATTCCCCGATGCGTACCGCACCCGCAGATTTTTCGTCTCCGGCGATTCGGTCACCGACGAGACCATGCTGCGCACGAACCGCACCCCGTACTCGTGCTCTGCCCGATCAATGTACTGCTCAAACCCCTTGCCGTAGGAGCGCACGTCCATGTAGAAAATCGTCGGCTCGATGTGCGCGTCGTGCTCCCGCGCGATCACCGCCTCCTTGGTCGCGTACATACAGCAGACCGCCGAGCAGTACCCC
>DSDT01000056.1 GCA_011048615.1 Chloroflexota bacterium
GGGAGAGGGCGTGGCCGTGGGAAGGGGCGTCGGCGTGAGGGCGTGGGTGACTGTGGCGGTGGGGGATTGGATGCGGGCCAGCGCGGCCCAGGCGGGCGCGTTTTTGGGCAGTAAAAGCAGAGCGCTGCCGACGAGCAAGATGACGACTAGCAGGGCCGAGACGATCCAAACCGCCGGCCGGCGATGGAGTGACTGGGCTGCTGCCAGTGGCTCCGACGGTTCGAGGGGTGTGGCGCGACGGCGCGCCCAGCGCAGAGCAGCGTGAGCGCGGGGATTGTGAGGGTCGCACTCCAGAGCCCGGCTCACATAAGCCAGGCTGGCGCGGGGATCGTCGCTGAGCCACGCCATCCACAGCAGGGCGGGCAGGTTGGTCGGGTCGCTGGACAAGACCGCGCGAAACATCTGTCGCGCGGCGGCGCGCTGACCGGCCCGGACGTTGGACTCGCCCTCTAGCAGCAGCTTGCCGATGTGGCCTTTCGTCGCCATGGCGCAGGTCCGGGAGCGGGAATGTCAGAGTTGCGCCAACCGGGCAATCAGTTCTGGCGGTGTGTCCGCGACGAGGGGAACGTAGACGACGCCGGGGTAATAGGTCTCGAAAAAGCAGCCCAGGTCGCCGCCCCACGCCTCGGGGTTGACGGCGATGACGCGCCGGGAATCGAGGTCGCCGATGCCGGCGTCGTCGGCGCTGCCGCCGATGGTGAAGCGGCGCTCGTCCCACGTGGCGTGGACGACAGCGGCGGCCCACGGCTCGTCGGCCCCTGGCGGCAGGAGCAGGTAGGTGCGGGTGTAGGGAGCGCGGGGCTGGCCCCGTTGGGGTCCGGGCTGTGCTGGGGGCTGATCCTCCACGGCAGGCAGATCGCGCAAGGCGGTCTCCAGATCGGCAGGGCTGCTCGCTTCCACGGCTATGTAGGCGACGCCAGGGTAGTGAACGGCGAAGAAGGCGCGCAGGTCGTCGCCCCAGACGGCCGGGTTGACGGCCACGACGCGCCGGGAGTCGAGGTTGCCCACACCGGCGTCGTCGGCGCTGCCGCCGATGGTGAAGCGGTGTTCGTCCCAGGTGGCGCTCACTACGGCCTGGGCCCAGGCCGCGTCGGCGCTGGGTGGAAGGAGCACGTAGGTGCGGGAGTAGGGCGTGCGGGGCTGACCGCGCTGCACCGGGGGCGGGTCGAGGTAGGGGCGGGCGTTCAGGTGGTTCCCGTTGACGGGCAGGGTCAGCCCCTCGATCTTGAGGGAGAGGTGCAGATGAGGGCCGGAGGTCGCCCCCGTCATGCCGGCGGCGCCGAGGATCTGACCGGCTCGCACCGGCTGCCCCTGTTCCACCGCTACGTGGCTCATGTGTGCATACAAGAGCGTCACCCGGCCGACGCCGGGAACCTGGCTTTCGACGTAGATGTGGTGACCATAACCGGTCTCTTTCATCTCTTTGCGGGTAACTGTGCCATCCAGGCAGGCGCGAATGGGCGAGTTCTGCGGATCGTGGTAACGCACGTGCAGGTCTACCCCATTGTGACCGCCGCGCAGCGAATGGTTCCACGATGTGTCATAGTAGCTCTGTTGGTTTTCGCCATAGTATTGGGTGTAGAAGCGAAACTCGGTGGGCCACTCCAGGCGCAGAGCAGTGGGATGGGGCATGCGGGGACGAGACGCCACCCGCTCGACCACCGAGCGGGGCTGCCCGGCTTCGTCCGTCCAGACTAGCGAGGCGTAGGACGGGTCGGAGGAGCGCAGCAGAAAGGCATAGGCAGCCTGGAGGCGGGGCCACGCCACCTGGTTGGCGGGCCAATCCTGGTAGCAGCCGTCGTATTGGGCGCAAGCCAGGTAGAACTCGGCATATTGGTCGCCTTTGATGGCGCTGTTGGTGTTGGGGTTGACGTTGGCGAACTCGGAGATGACGAGGGGAATGGTGGGAAAAGCCTCCAGGTATTGGCGCACAAAGCGCGCGCCGGTCTCAAAGGCGCGGAGAGCGTCGGCGCTGTCCCAGTAGACGTGGCAGCAGATGAAATCGGCCTGGCGCACGGCGCTGGCGCAGGCTCCCAGGAAATCGTGTTGGGAGATGGTCGGTGCAGCGCCGGGTTGTCGGGGCGGCGGAGGTGTGAGGGCGGGGAAGCCCGTTCTCACGTGTGGGCCAAAGGTCGTCTTGATCCGCTCGCTGACAGAGACGAACCAATCGCCAAAGCCGGTTGGGCTGTTCCAGGAGACGGTGTACCCGCGTGCGCGCAGGTTCGGCTCCCCGTGGATCTCCAGGTCGCGCACGCCAGCCTGGACAAACTCTTCCAGCGCCGGGGCGAAATAATCCACGAATTCCTGGGGAGTGGTGGGACGCGCACCGGGTTCTGGGCTGAGCAGTTGAACCAGGAAGGTGTGGATGCCAATGTCCCGATAGGCGGCCAGATCGGAGGCCGAGTTGACGATGGCCCGCAGCTTGAGGGCCTCCAGATTGGCCTGGCGGATAGCGGCCAGATCGGCGGGGGTAGCCGGGCCGCTTCCGACCAACAGTCCAGCCTGAGCGAATGTCATTGGACACCTCCTACCCATGGGGTGGGAACAGGGTATCGCGTTACGGTCTCGAGCTTTCGATAAAACAGACGATACCTTCGACGATGCCCTGGGCCACCAGATCGGTTCGTTCGGTGAGGATGGCGCGGTCGTTCTTCATAAAGCCAATTTCGATGATAGCGCCTGGCGTCTGGTTGTCAATTTCGTAGAAATTGTGGTAATAGATCATGTCGTAGGTGATGGAATTGGTGTGAAAGTACATGTCGGTGCGGGCAGCGTAGCATTGGGCCAGACAGGCGACCAGCAGATCCTCGACGTCTGGCACCATGCTGTCCTCGACGCTGGCGACTTTGAAGCCGCTGGCCGGTGGGGTGGCGTTGGGGAAATCCTGGCAGGAATCTGCATGGATGGAGACGAGGGCATCGGCCTGGTATCCTTCCAGGCGAGGGTCGTACTCGGCCAGTAGATCGGCCTGGTAGCCGAGGGTTTGCAAGCGGTCAACGACCTGCTTTGCGACCTCGAGGTTGATGTCAACCTCCCTCAAGCCGTCCGGGCACATCGCTCCGGTATCGTGGCCCCAGTGTCCGGCGACGATGCCGATCCGGGGGGCGTCATCGGAGGGGGGGATGGGTGAGATGGTGGGGTGTGGGGTCGCGAGAGCGGGATGGGGAGAGGGAGTAGGAGGAGGCTCCTCTGGTGGGGTTCGGTTGTCAATTGAGGTGGTCGGTGTGGGGTGGGGGAGTGGGATTCCCGATATAGCGTCAACGGGGGCGCTCGCTCCCCAGGCGCCGTACACGGTCGCAACGATGGCTACGGCGCAGGAGATGATGACCACCAGACGCAAGGCGATGGGGATGACCTCCACAGGTTCTTGGGTCCTGTAGGATGAGCGACGGTTTGTTTGGCGCGCCACGCTTTCCCTCCTGGCTGGTTATCTTACACTGGAATGGTTGGGAAGTCAATTGCTTGGCCCATTCCGTGGGGACGAGGGTTTCGGCATGTGGCATCGGGAGCCTGACGCAAAGAGGGCCGAGGTCGCCCTACCTCGGCCCTCACCAAAAGGAGGAGAAGAAAAGTTGCACCTAACTCTGCCCGCATAGTATCACATGTATCGTGTTTAATCTGGACGCTAGCCCTACGGAAACCCTACGGAAACCCTACGATGTTCGAGTTTGTTGGGATACCGGCAGGATAAAGCTAAAGACACTGCCCAATCCCGGCCTGCTTTCCACCCATACTCGCCCGTTGTGTTTGTCCACCACCGTTTTGACGATGGCCAAACCCAGGCCCGAGCCGGTCATACCCAGTGTCTCTTCCGATTCCACACGGTAGAACTTGTCAAAGATGTACGGTTGTTGGGCCGGTGGGATGCCGATGCCGTTATCAGCGACGTGTACGACGACATAGCCGTCGTCATCCTCTGCGCTCACCGAGACCCATCCGCCTTCCGGTGTATATTTGATGGCGTTGCTCAGCAGGTTGTGTACGATTTGGCGCAGGCGGTAGGGATGGCCTTCCACTGTGGACAGCGTTTCGGGCGGCTCCCATCTCAGTTCCAGGTGCTTTTCCATCTGGGGGCGCCAGGTCTCAATTTCGCTCTCAATGATCTGGATCAGATCGCACGGTTCCAACTCCATTTCCAGCCCGGCTTCCAGGCGATCAATGTCGAGGAAGGTATTGATCAGGCTGATGATAGTCTCCATACTCTCGCGTGCTCGCAGGATGAATTCGTGTTGCTGGGTGCTCAACGATCCAGCCCGGGGCAGCAGTTCGATGTATCCCTGGATGGTAGTCAGCGGCGTGCGCAAATCGTGGGAGACGGCCGTCACGAACTCGGACTTGATGCGGTCCATCTCTTTCAGATGGGTGATATCCTGCATCATCAGCACTCGCCCGACGCCCGAGATGGGGGTGATTTGGGCGTTAAACGTCCGCCCGTCCTCCAGGGAGACTTCGCTGCGAGTCGCTTTTCCGGTGTCGTGGACCTCGGTGAACAGGCTGCACAGCGATGCGTGGGGGAGGACCTCGTCGACTGGGTGGTGGAGCAGATCAGGCTCGACCAGCCCCAAGGCGGTGCAGGCTGCTTCATTGGCTAGCAGAACGTTGCTTTGCTCGTCTACGACGATGATGGCTCCTTGGGCCTCTCGCAGCACGGTCTCGAGTTTCACCCGCTCGGCCTCGAGGGCTTCAAAGTGGCGGGCGTTTTCGATGGCGATGGCGGCGTAATCGGCCAGGGCGGAGAGCAAAAAAATGTCCCGTTCCGAAAAGACCCGCTCGTCTTCGCGATTGATGACCCCCAGTACGCCGATGGTACCGCGTTCAGGAGCGCGCAGAGGCACGTAGAGCAGTGCTTTGCTCAGGTATCCGGTGATCACTTTGGCCCGCTCTCCAGTCATAAAGACCGGCCGACCGCTCTCGATCACACGCCCTGCCACACTGTCTTCTACGCGCACGCGCAGGGTGCGAGCCACTTTTTCGTCCACATCCTTGGCCGCCCGGAGATAGAGTTCTTCTCTCTCGTCATCCAGCAGCAGGAGCATGCCCTCTTCAGCGCCCACCAGGTAGACCGCCGCGTCGACCACGCGATTGAGGACGCGATTGGGGTCCAGCAGAGAGGTGACTGAGCGGCCCACAGTGTAGATGACGTTCAGTTCCTGGAGCTGACGTTGGAGCTGTTGGTTGGCATCCACTAACTGTTGGGTGAGCTGGTCCCGTTCCTCGCGCAGGGTCGTGGCAGAGAGGACGCGCTGGATGGCATCCTGCATTTCCAGGGGGCCGAAAGGCTTGATGACGTAATCGCGCGCGCCCAATCGGAATGCCTGGACGACCAGCTCGACCGATTCACGGACGGTGGTAAAGATGACCGGGGTATCCAATTGATGTTCTTGCAGCGCTTCCAAGACTTCTAGCCCATTCATCTTGGGCAGTTGCATATCCAGGACGATGATGTCGGGTTCTTCTTCTAGAGCCAGGCGCAGTCCCTCTTCCCCATCCAAGGCCTGGATATGCCGGTAACCGTTGGGTTCGAGCACCAACTCGGCCAGTAGTTGTTGTGTTTCAAAGCTGTCTTCTATGACCAGAACACGTTCTTGTGGCATGGGTTCCTCCCGAGTTTCCGGGTGCGCTATGGAGAGACGCGTATTGCTAGAGACTGCCACGCCGTCCGTATTGAATTACGAGCGGCTCATTGAGCGATTCGACAACGCTCAATGATGGATGTGGGGCAGGCCAGTTAGGACTCGTTCTCGACCGGTTTGCACGTGGCGTGGAGATAGGCGAATTCTCCCCGAGGTGGGATCAGATCGACAACCTCGATGATTTCGAACAGTTCATCCCCTAGTTGGATTTGGTCGCCGACCCGCGGGGGGGTGTCCATATTCACAATTTCGCCTGGATGGGATCGGCCAATGATAACGTAGCTGACTTTGTAGATCATGCCCCGCCTCCTGCTAATCTGGTCTGCAAGTTGCGATGACGCAGTTTGAACGATAGGTCGGCAGCGATGTTGCGCATCACAATGAAGCCGATCTGGTAGTCGCTCTCGAACAGGTCCCAAAAGTCGATGTGGGGGATGGCGAACAGCACGGTCCCATCCTGCGCACACCGAACGGTCGCAGAACGGGTGCCACTGTCCACCAGAGCCATCTCTCCGAACATCTGACCCTGTCCCAAGCGGACGATGGAGCTTAACTGCGGGACGCCTGGGACATCGTGGACCGTGCCTTGGGCGACTTCTACTTCGACCATGCCGTTGCAGATGACATAGACCTCGTCCGAGCGGCCCCCCTCGCTGATGATGATGTCACCTGCATCGTAGATGGCCTCTCGACCCAGGGCGGCAATCCGCTCAATCTGTTCAGGTGTGAGCTCCAGGAACAGCTCACTATGTTGTAATACGTCCATTACCGACATAACTCTATCCTCCTCACTCACCACTAGATCAAACAGTACATCGTGCGACGTGATGAATCAGCGTCATCTGGTGACAGTGTCGCTGGTCACCAGTTACTATTGTACCACAAAAACGCCGCTTTTCTAGTCCCAGTTTGCCTTTTGCTAGCTCTCTGCTACAATCTGCCCAATTGTAAAAGGAGGTCTCAGTGGACAAGATTTTCTATCCTGATAGCGTGGCTGTGATTGGAGTTTCCGAGAAACCGGATAATCTCGCCGCCCAGATTGTCGCCAACCTGTTGAATTTTGGATATCCGGGTGACATCTACACCGTCGGACTGCGGAGCGGCGAGGTATACGGTGTCCCTATCCTGACAACGGTTGAATCGCTGCCTGCCGACGTGGAACTGGCGGTGATTCTGACGCCAGCGGCGACGGTTCCCGAGTTGCTGGACGCTTGCGGCAGACAGGGCATCCGCCGGGCGGTGATCGAATCGGGGGGCTTTTCCGAGTTCTCGGAGGCGGGGCGAGGGGTGGAGGAGAAGGTCTGTGCGGTGGCGCGGCGTTGGGGGATCCGTTTCGTGGGTCCCAACTGCATCAGCGTGGTCAATATGGAGCATGGGCTTTGTTTACCCTTTGTCAGTCTGGATCCCCGGGCAGTTCGACGGGGGCCGGTGTCGGTGCTGGCCCAAAGTGGAGGGGTCTCGATCACCTATGCCCTGCTGCTCAGCGAGGCCGGGTTGGGCGTCAACAAGGTGGTCAGTATGGGGAACAAGGCGGATCTGGATGAGGTGGATTATCTGACTTATCTGCTGGACGATCCTGGCACCGAAATCATCTGCCTCTACCTGGAGAGTATTGAGGAAGGGCGCCGGCTGATGGAACTGGCGGCGGCGTCCCCCAAGCCGGTCATCCTGCACAAGGCGAACAGAAACCGGGCGAGTGCGCAGATCGCCTTTTCTCACACCGCAGCGCTGGCCAACGATGATCGCATCGTTGGGGCGGCGCTGCGCCAGGCGCGGGTCTCTCGGGCCGCCAGCTTTGATGACGCGGTGACGCTGGCGCGGGGGTTATCACTGCCGCCCGTGCAGGGCAACGATCTGGTCATCATCTCCCGCTCTGGCGGACACGCCGTGGTCGCCGCCGACGTCGCGGATGACCATCACTTTCACCTGGCGCCTATCCCGGATGACCTGGTGGCAGACGTGCGGGGGCTGTTCCGCGCTGATATCATTGCCCTGACCAATCCCCTGGACTTGGGCGTGCTCTTTGATTTCGATCTGTACGCCCGCATCGTCGAAGAGTGTATACGGACCATAGAGCCGGACGCGTTGCTGCTGGTGCACACCTTCAGTGCCGGTGTCGAGAGCGACATGTCCCGGCTTCTGGCCTGTCGGGTCGAGGAGTTGAGCCGGACGTTGAATCGTCCCGTAGCTCTCTGTCTCTTTGCCCAGGAGCGGGAGGTGGCTCTGATTGAGCAGGCGGTCGAGGGGCCGGTCTTTACCGAGATTGAGGCGGCTGTGAGGGCACTGGCTGCCGCGCGGGATTGGTACACCGGCGCCGCGCGCTTGCGGCCCCTGCCCGCTGAACCGGCCCAGCGACCGTACGAGGTCGAAAAGCTGCTGACCCGCGCTGGCGTGCTGACGACCGACCTGGCCCTGGGACTGTGTGCCGCTTATGGCCTGCCCACGGGCGAGTGGTCCGTGGTGGAGAGCGTCGAGGGGGCGCTGGTGGCCGCTGAGGTGATCGGGTACCCGGTGGCGCTCAAGGCGCTGGCCCCCGATGTCGTGCACAAGTCGGACGTGGGCGGGGTTGTGTTGGACATCCAAGGGCCGGCCATGTTGCGGGACGAGTTCGCGGCGCTGATGGACCGGGTGAAACGGCAGTTCCCTGATGCCAGGTTGACGGGCGTGTTGGTGCAGCCCATGTTCGCCGGAGGACGGGAACTGATCCTGGGGGGGAAGCAGGATCCCAGTTTTGGGCCGGTGGTGATGTTTGGATTGGGGGGTATCTACGTCGAGGTGCTGGAGGACATCGCGTTTCGGTTGGCGCCCCTGACCCGGTCGGAGGCGGAGGACATGATCACCCAGGTGCGGGGGAGCCGGCTGTTGCAGGGGGTACGGGGCGAGTCTCCTGCTGACGTGGACGGGATCATCCAGGCGCTGCTGGCCATATCCCGCCTGCTGGTCGAATGTCCTGAGGTGATCGAGATAGACGTCAATCCCCTGCTCGCCTTTGAGCAGGGGGTGGTGGCGGTGGACGCGCGGGCAGTAGTAGGATGCCGGAACACTTGACGAAACAGGGCTTTTCCGTTACAATCGCTCCATCTATCATCGGCTGCGATGGCGTGTGCCAGTCGGGGTATTATGTTTGAAAACCTGACCGACAAACTCCAGGCCGTATTTAAACGGCTGGGTAAACGCGGCATCCTACGGGAGGCCGACGTCGAAGAGGTGTTGCGGGAAATTCGACTGGCCCTGCTGGAGGCGGACGTACATTACAAAGTCGTCAAGGATTTCGTGGGTCGCATTCGTGAGCGGGCTATTGGGGCCGAGATCACCAAGAGCCTCAGCCCGGCTCAGCAGGTCGTCAAAATCGTGCACGCTGAACTGATCGAGACGCTGGGGCAGCCGGGGCGGCTGGAGCTCAAAGGCCCAGCGCCCTACGTCCTCATGCTGGTCGGCTTACAGGGCTCGGGCAAGACGACGATGGTCGCGAAATTGTCGCGGCACCTTAAAAAGGGTGGACATCTCCCCCTGATGGTGGCCGGTGATACCTACCGTCCGGCCGCTATCCGGCAGTTGGAGGTGTTGGGTCGGCAGCTGGAAATGCCGGTCTATAGTGAAGGGCAGCACGTGCCGCCCCCCAAAATCTGTGCCAACAGCGTCCGCGAGGCCCGTCAGCGGGGATACGACGTGGTCATTCTCGATACGGCCGGCCGCTTGCAGATTGACGACGAGATGATGGGCGAGTTGGAGGCCGTCAAGCGGGCGGTGAACCCGGTCGAGACGCTGCTGGTGGCGGATGCGATGACGGGACAGGAAGCGGTCAACGTCGCCGCCGGTTTTAACGAGCGCGTTGGTCTGACCGGGTTGATCCTTACCAAAGTGGACGGGGATGCCCGGGGTGGGGCAGCCATCAGCATGCGGGCGGTCACTGGCGTGCCGATCAAGTTTCTGGGCACCGGTGAAAAGACCGACGCCTTGGAGGTTTTTCACCCCGACCGATTGGCCAGCCGTGTTCTGGGTATGGGGGACGTGCTGACGCTGATCGAGCGGGCGGAGTCAACATTCGACCAGGAGCAGGCCGAGCACCTGGAGCGCAAGATTCGGGAGGCCAGTTTCGATCTGGAGGATTTCCTGGACCAGTTTCAGCAGATCAGGCAGATGGGACCGTTGAGTCAACTCCTGGGCATGGTGCCCGGTCTGAGCCAGATGATGGACGATGTCTCGCCCGAAGTGACAGATCAACAATTCAAACGGATCGAAGCGATCATCCTTTCGATGACGCCGGAGGAACGGCGCAATCCCCGCGTTTTCAATGCCAGTCGCAAGAGGCGAGTGGCACGGGGCAGCGGCACGACCGTGCAAGAAGTGAACGCCCTGCTAAAGCAGTTCCGTCAGATGCAGCAGGTGATGAAGCAGATGGGCAAGGGCAAGCGTGGGCTGCGAGGTGTGATGCGTTTATTTGGCTGAGAGGCGATGGTGGATTGACCATTCAGCGACGATATCAATCTACTGAGCAACTAGTTACCAATCTACAACTGACAACGACAGGAGGAGTATGGTCAAAATTCGATTGCGCCGTGTGGGCGCCAAGAAGCAACCCAGCTACCGGGTAGTGGTGGCCGATTCACGATCACCGCGTGATGGACGATTCATCGAGGTCATCGGTTTCTATAATCCGCGCACTGAACCAGAGACGGTCAGCATCAAAGAAGAGCGGGCATTATATTGGCTGAGCGTTGGGGCGCAGCCCACGTTGGCGGTGGAGCGCTTGCTCAAGAACCAGGGCACGCTGGACCGGTTCGAGCGGTTGAAGCAGGGCGAGTCCCTGGAGGCGTTGGCGGCCGAGGCCGCGCAGGTGCTCGAGGTTGTGGAGGACGTCGGTCTTGAAACTCGGCCAGAGCCTGCCACGACCGAGCCGGAAGAGGAACCCGAACTGGTCGAAACTCGAGATGAGGTGGAGGAAAAAGCTCTACCTGCGGCCGAGGTGGTGCCAGAGCAAGAGGCAATAGAAGCAGAAGAAGAGGGTGAGGACGAGGAAGGCGAGGATGAGGTAACGCCATAGCTTGTTTGCTAGCGTGGTGGAAATCCGCTCCCCTAACTGTGTCTCCGTCTAGTGATGACATGATGACGATAAAAGACTGCATCTACTTCAAATTAAAGGAGGAGCAACAATGGATTCGCAGGCTTCGATGAAAGAGTTGGTTGAATTCATCGCCAAGTCGTTGGTAGATGACCCATCTCGTGTGCACGTATCCGAGATCGAGGGTGAAAATTCGGTGATCATGGAACTGAGAGTGGGACCGGAGGATATGGGGCGAGTGATTGGTAAGGGGGGACGCACCGTCAACGCGGTGCGTACGCTAGTTCGGGTGCTCGCTGCGAAACAGGGGAAGCGAGTTACCCTCGAAGTTGTCTAAGCACCGATGAGTGCTTGCGTACAACGGGATAGAAAAAAGCCGAGGCTCAGGAGGGATACCCATGCCTGAGCCTCGCTATTTATCGGTCGGACGGGTCGTGCGGCCACACGGGGTGCGGGGCGAACTGCGCGTCGAAATCATCACCGCGTATCCCGAACGATTGGAACAACACACCTATTTCTACCTTGCTCGCCCGGATTCCCTCGATGTCGCCCAACGGTATCTCGTTCTGGGTATGCGGTTCCACAAAAAGGCCCTGTTGCTTCAGCTGGAGGGATGCGACGATCGAAACCGGGCCGAGGAACTGCGGGGTATGCTGGTGCAGATTCCCATAGAGGAGGCCGTGGCGCTCGATGAGGGAGAGTACTTTTTGTTCCAGCTCGACGACGTGCGGGTCGAGACGGAGGACGGCGAGTGGTTGGGCCAGATCGTCGAGGTGATCGAGACCGGCGCGAACGACGTCTACGTGGTGCGGGGGCCGCGAGGTGAGGTGCTCCTGCCAGCGATAGAGGAGGTAGTGCTCGATCTCGACCTGGAGGCGAGGCGCATGGTGGTCCATCTGATGCCGGGCTTGTTGGGGGACGAGATGTGAACGACTTGCGCTATTGGGTCGGATTCAACCTGGTGCGTGGAATCGGCCCGACGCGCCTGCGAGCGCTGCTCGATTACTTTGGGGGCGTGGAGCGGGCGTGGCATGCCCCCTCGGAGGAGCTGCGCAGTGCCGGGTTGGACCGCCGGTCTTTGGAGAGTTTGCTGGCAGCCCGGTCGGCTCTCGATCTGGACCACGAGTTGGAGCGCATAGCGTCCGCCGGTGCTCACGCCCTCACGTGGGCGGACGACGGGTACCCCAGCCTGCTGCGCGAGATCCACGATCCGCCGCCTGTGCTCTACGTCAAGGGGGAGATCACGCCGGAGGATGCCTGGGCCGTGGCGGTGGTCGGCACACGACGAGCCTCGACGTATGGACGGGAGGTGACGCGTCGCCTGTCCGGCACGTTGGCGCGCAGCGGCGTGACTATCGTCAGTGGCCTGGCGCGGGGGGTTGATGCCGAGGCGCATCGGGCGGCGTTGGAGGCCGGGGGGCGGACCATCGCGGTGTTGGGGTGTGGTGTTGATCGGGTCTATCCGCCAGAGTATCGCAAGCTGGCGGCCCAGATCGTGGAGCACGGGGCCCTGGTGAGCGATTATCCCCTGGGTACGCCGCCGGAGGGCTCCAATTTCCCGCCTCGCAATCGGATCATCAGCGGCCTCAGCCTGGGGGTGCTGATCGTGGAGGCGGGGGTACGGAGTGGCGCGCTGATCACGGCCGATTTTGCCGCCGAGCAGGGGCGAGATGTGTTTGCGGTGCCCGGCTCTATCCTGGCCCGGGGGAACGAGGGCACTAACGCGCTCATTCAGGATGGGGCCAAAGTTGTGCTGGGGCCGGAGGACATTCTGGAAGAACTGAACTTGACGATGGTGGCCGAGCAGGTGGAGGCCCGGCAGGTTCTGCCGGCCGACGAGACGGAGGCGGCTTTACTGGCTCGCATCTCGTCCGACCCGACGCACGTGGACGAGCTGCAGCAGCAGGTGGGGCTGCCGATCGCTCAAGTGACCAGCACGCTGGCGCTGATGGAGTTGAAGGGTATGGTGCGCCAGGTGGGAGGTATGAAGTACGTCGTGGCCCGCGAGCCGGGAGTGGAGTACGTGATAGAATGAGAGGGGATGGTTGATGTCGTTTTATGCCTTGATTATGGCTGGAGGGGTGGGGACGCGGCTGTGGCCCCTGAGCCGGCGCCATCGGCCCAAGCAGTCGCTCAAGCTGGTGGGAGGGCGCACCATGTTCGAGCACGCGGTGGACCGCATCGCGCCGCTGTTTCAGCCGGAAGAGATTTTCGTCGTCACGGGGGCGGAGCACGTGGAGGCGTTGGCCTCTCAAGCGCCCGAGCTGCCGACGGAGAATTTCATCGTCGAGCCGGAGGGACGGGGCACGGCGCCGGCGATTGGGTTGGGGGCAGTTCACCTGCACCGCCGGGATCCGGAGGCGGTGATGGTGGTGCTCACAGCCGATCATTTCATCGCCGACGTGGAATGTTTTCGCCGGGCGTTGGTCGTCGCGGCGCAGATGGCCGAGGAGGGGCATCTGGTGACGTTGGGAATCAAGCCCTCGTCCCCTTCCACGGGGTATGGGTACATCAAGCAGGGGGGGCTGTGCGGGGAGATTGAGGGGTTCTCGGTCTTTGAAGCCCAGCGATTCACGGAAAAACCCAGCCCAGAGACGGCGTTTCACATGGTGGAGAGCGGCGAGTATTCCTGGAACAGCGGCATGTTCATCTGGCGGGTGGATCGAATCCTGGAGGAATTTCAGCGCCAGATGGCCGAGTTCTACGTCCAGTTGGCGGAGGTCGAGGCGGCGCTGGGGACGCCCGGCTACGAAGCGGCACTGCGCCGCGTCTGGCCTGGGGTCGAGAAGCAGACGATTGATTACGGGGTGATGGAGGGGGCCGCGGATGTGGTCGTCATACCGGTGGACATTGGCTGGTCGGATGTGGGCAGTTGGGCCAGCCTGGCGGACCTGCTGCCGGCCGACGAGCGGGGGAACATCGTCGTCGGCTCCCACCTGGGCCTGGATACCGAGGATGTGTTGATCTTTAGCACCGAGGAGAGGCGACTCATCGCCACAATTGGATTGCAGGGCGTCGTGATTGTGGACACGGAGGATGCCCTGTTGATTTGCAGCAAGGAGCAGGAGCAGCAGGTTCGGGCGTTGGTTCGGGAATTGGAGGCCCGGGACGAGAAAGAGTACCTGTAAAGTAGGGGGATCGGGATCAGAAACCAGGTTTTCTTTCGGTCAAAGCGCTGACTCGAGCGGGAAAACCTGGTTTCTATCATGGAGGGGCGAGGTAGCGGTGGAAGCGTATTGCATGAAATGCAAGGCCAAGCGCGAGATGGAGGATGCTCGACCGGTCTTTACCAGCAGTGGAATGCCGGCCACGCGCGGGACTTGTCCAGTGTGCAGCACCAAGATGTTCAGGATGGGCGAGACTCCGGCTCACGCGGGGCTTGACCCTGAGGAGCACATGGTCGTCTCCAAGGGCAAAAAGCCGCTGCAGGAGCGGCCCAAGATGGTGATCGTCGAGTCTCCGGCCAAGGCGCGCACGGTGGGGCGCTTTCTGGGTCGGGGCTACTTGGTGCGGGCGTCGGTGGGTCACGTGCGGGATTTGCCCTCCAACCGGATGGGGGTGGATATCGAGAACGATTTCGAGCCGCGTTACATCGTCCCGGCCAAGCGCAAGGACGTGGTGCGGGAGTTGCGGGGCGACGTTCGGAAATCGTCCGAGGTCTACGTGGCGACGGACCCAGACCGGGAGGGGGAGGCCATCGCCTGGCACCTGGTCGAGGCGCTCAGCTCGGCCATCGGGCTGCGGCCGGTGAAGCGGGTCGAGTTTCACGAGATCACGGGGGACGCGATCGAGCAGGCCTTTGCCCATCCACGTCAGATTGATATGCAGCGGGTCGAGGCTCAGCAGGCCCGCCGCATCCTGGATCGCATCGTCGGCTACACCCTCAGCCCGCTGCTGCGCGACAAGATGGGGCGGCGAGGGCTTTCGGCGGGTCGGGTTCAATCGGTGGCGGTGCGGTTGGTGGTAGACCGGGAGCGGGAGATCGAGGCGTTTGTGCCGGTCGAATACTGGTCTATCGAAGCGGAGCTGGCCAAGCAGGAGGCGGAGCGGGACGCGCATCCCAGTTTCACGGCCCGGCTGCATCGCATTCGGGGCCAAGAGCTGGAACTGCACAGCCAGGCCGAGGTCCAGGTGGTGGTGGACGAGTTGGAACGGTCGGTCTACACCGTGACCGACGTGACGGAGGGGCAGCGCCGCCGTCGGCCCTCTCCCCCGTTCACGACCAGCACGATGCAGCAGGAGGCCTCCCGCCAGGTGAGGTTCACGGCCCGGAGCACGATGCGCTACGCCCAGCAGTTGTACGAGGGCATAGATCTGGGGGATGGGCCGGTCGGTCTGATCACGTATATGCGCACCGACAGCGTCAACGTGGCGGAGCAGGCCCAGGCGGAGGCACGCGTGTTCATCGTGGAGCAGTATGGGGAGGGATACGCGCCGTCTCAACCTCCGGTCTACAAGACCAAGGCGAAGGGAGCGCAGGAGGCCCACGAGGCCATCCGTCCGACCAGTGTGTCCCGCACCCCCAAATCGCTCAAGCCGTACCTGGATCGAAACCAGTACCGTCTGTACCAGTTGATCTGGCGGCGTTTCATCGCCAGCCAGATGGCGGCGGCGGTGTACGATACCATCGGGGTAGAGATCCTGGCCGGCCTTTTTGACCAGGAGGAAAAGCCGTACCTTTTCCGCGCCAGTGGGTCCAGTCTGCGGTTCAAGGGGTTCCTGGCGGTGTACGAGGAGGCGAAGGACGAGGAGGAGGGCGAGGAATTGGAGAGCACCCGGGAACAAATTCCGCCCTTGACGGTGGACGAGACGTTGGACTTGGTCGAGCTGCGGCCGGATCAACACTTTACCCAGCCGCCTCCCCGTTACAGCGAGGCCACCCTGGTCAAGGCCCTAGAGGAGTATGGTATCGGGCGTCCCAGCACCTATGCGCCGATCCTGTCCACTATTCAGCAGCGAGGGTACGTCGAGCGGCGGGATAGTCGGTTGTACCCTACCGAGGTGGGGGTGGTGGTCAACGATCTGCTGGTCGAATACTTTCCCGACTATATCGATGTAGGCTTTACGGCTCAGATGGAGGATGACCTGGACTTGATTTCCAGCGGGGAGCGGGAATGGGTGCCGGTGCTGCGGGACTTTTACGCTCCCTTCGCCGGGACGTTGGCCGAGGCGCAGGAGCGGATGCCAGAGATCGAGATGGGGAATCAGCCGACCGGGGAAGTGTGTCCCCGGTGTGGGCATCCGCTGATCTACAAGTACGGGCGATTTGGCAAATTCATCGGATGCAGCAATTTCCCCACCTGCCGCTACCGGGCGTCGATCCTGGTCAAGATCGGCGTGCCGTGCCCAGAGTGCGGCGGTGAGTTGGTCGAGAAACGGACGCGACGTGGGCGGACGTTCTACGGCTGCGCGAATTACGATGGCGATGATCCGAATTCGTGCCAGTTCGCTGTGTGGAAGCGCCCGCTGCCCCAGCCCTGTCCAGAGTGCGGGGGATTGTTGACCGAAGCGCGCAAGGGGTGGGTCAAATGCAGCGCGTGTGAGCAAGAGTTCGAGTTGGACCAGTTCCCTGATCTGCAGTCCGATGTGACGTGAGCAGCAGTCACCACGAAGGAAACCAGGGCTAGGTTAGAGGTACCATCGGATGAAAGAGTGGCTGTCCAGGTTCCTGGACTATTTGCAGAATACTCGGAACGCCTCCCCGTATACCGTCAAGAACTATGGGAACGACATCGGGCAGTTCCTGGACTATTGCCAGACCGAGGGGGTGCACTCCTTCGATCAGGTGACGCGGGCGCTGCTGCGCCGTTACCTGGCAGAGTTGGACGCTCTCGACTATGCCAGGGCCAGCATCGCGCGGCGGGTATCCGAGCTGCGCTCGTTCGGCGATTTTTTGATGCGCGAAGCGGTGTGGGAGCAGAACACGTTTCGCCTGGTCAGCGCGCCTCGGATCCCCAAGCGTCTGCCGCATTACCTCTCGATCGCCGAGATAGAGGCATTGTTGATGGTGCCCGATGTATCCACACCGCTGGGGCTGCGCAATCGGGCCCTGGTCGAAGTGATGTACGCGGCGGGGTTGCGGGTGAGCGAGGTGGTGGGGCTGGACGTGGCGGACGTGGACCTGGCTCAGGCCCAGGTGCGGGTGATGGGGAAGGGGAGCAAGGAGCGGGTCGGGTTGTTGGGCCGGCCGGCGGTGCGAGCGGTACAGGCATACCTGGCGGTGGGGCGGCCCGAACTGCTGCGCCGCCGTCCGACCGATGCCCTGTGGCTCAACCACCGCGGAGGGCGTTTATCGGTGCGGGGAGTGGCTTTGGTGCTGGATCAGCTGGGGCAGCAGGCCGGCATTCGTACTCACGTCTCGCCTCACGTCATCCGACACTCGTTCGCCACCCATCTCCTGGATGGAGGGGCGGACCTGCGCATCGTGCAAGAGCTGTTGGGGCACGCCGATCTTACCACCACGCAGATCTATACCCACGTCAGCCAGAGTCGGGCGAGAGAGGTGTATATGCGCGCCCACCCTCGAGCTCAAGAGGAGGGGCGTGTGGATACAGTTCACAGGCCGATACGAGATAATGGCTCGGTGAGAGCGACTGATTGAAGACGAGAGTTTTGCATCAGGATAAGGGGGGCAGCCATGCAGGGTAAAGAAGGCAGAACGATGGAACGGTTTGCCAAACTGGGGATCACCTCGATAGGCTTGGCATTGCTCTTGGCGCTCGCCGCGCGACACATTTCGCTTTCGGCGGAGGGAGTGGCGCCGACGGATTTTGGTCTCCTGCACGCATCATCCCCCGATCGGGCAGGCTATACTCTTTCTTCGGAGGGGGTTTGGGAAGCGACGTTTGCTTCGGGCGCCAAGCATACCTCTCCCTCCGCATCGGAGGAGTGGCAGCCTTACCCGATCTACGGTGGCGAGATGACATCCATCGCAATGGGCTCTGTGATCACCGAGGGGACGTTGCACATCGAGACGGTTTACGTCGGCACCCGGGACGCCGGGGTTTTTAAAAGTAGCGATGGCGGGCAATCCTGGGAGCCGGCCCGGACCGGCCTGACGTTCTATCCCATCAGGACGTTGGTGACGGACCCCCAGAACCCGCACGTCCTGTACGCCGGGACCGACTATGACGGCATCTGGAAATCCACCGATGGCGGCGACACCTGGTTCGAGTCGGGCAGTGGACTCGACAGGGGCTTGATCGTCTTTGACATCGAAATTGACCCGCAGGACACCGACACGCTTTACGCCGGATTGGCCGGCGGCGTGGCCCTGGCCATTGGCAACATCTACAACTCGGAGGATGGCGGCGCGACCTGGACGATCAAGGATGCGGGCTTGCCCCGTTCTTCGGAAACGAGCTCGTACACCAACGGTATTCTCACCCTGGCGCTGGACCCCGACGATCCCGCGCGGCTCTATGCCGGGACGGTTTTCGACGGCGCGTTCGTGACCACGGACGGCGGCGAGGCGTGGACGCCCATCTCCGAGGGCTTGCCCTACCTATCGTACCCCGATTGGTTCCGAGAAGTCAGCTCCCTGGCTATCGACCCACATCACGGTAATCGCGTGGCGGCAATCGCTGGCGGCAAGTATCACGTGTGGGATGACATCAATGGCTGGGAAAAGGTTTCCGACGACACGTTGAGTTCAGAGTCTCATCTCTACTTTCACCCTGCTGATCCTGCTATCCTTTACTGTCCTAACAGGCTGCACGGCTTTTCAAAGAGCGCCGATGGCGGCGTCAATTGGGAGCATTTTAGAGCGGGTATCTTTGACGTCGCGTTTCACACCCTGTTCCCCGACACGCTATACGGCGTGCATAGAGGAGATTTTAACGAGATAGGCGGGGTGTACAAATCGGATGACCAGGGAGAAACTTGGTCGGAGGCCTATCCAGGGGTAATGGCTCAAGCGGTCCAAAGCGTCGTCGTTGATCCTCAGGACAGTGATCGCATGTACGCCGGGACGGGCAACGGGCATTTTTTCCGCACGCAGGACGGTGGCATCACTTGGGAGAGGGGGCTCTACGAGAGCTACAAACCGTTGTACAATTTCGGGGCCGTCAAAGACCTCGCGGTGGACCCGCTGGATTCGCACAAAATCTATCTGGTCGGTTCTTCCGGTTTGTTTACGTCCACGAATTATGGCGCGGTCTTGGAAAAAATCGAAGCGCTAACAAGCCCCAACTGTATGGCTGTCTCTATCAAAAATTCCTCGACCCAGGTCTATGTGGGAGGTGGTCTTGATCACGGGGTCTATCGCAGCGTTGATGGCGGCTCGACTTGGGATCAAATCACCGAGACGCTGCCCGTGTTTGGCAGTTCTACTTGCCCAGTCCTCTCCATCGCCGTTGATCCCGACAACCCCGATACTGTGTGGGTGGGCATGCAATACGGCGGTGGCATCGCCCGGTCCACCGACGGCGGCGACCATTGGCAGGTGATGGGGCTTACCGAGACGAACTTTATCGAGGCCATCGCGATCAATCCCGCCAACAGCGCCGAGATTTTGGCCGGGGGTGGATTCTGGGAGGGAAGCATCTACAAATCCACCGACGGTGGCGGGACTTGGGAGAAAATATCGGGCATCGCCTTTGTGCAGGACCTGGTCTACGATCCCCGCGACCCGCGCTGGGTCTATGCCGCCACCGAGGGATATGGCGTGCTGCGCTCGTTCGACGGCGGTGAGAACTGGCACGATTACAGCAGCGGCATCTTTTACCCGCTGCTCTATTCGTTAGCGATTACAGAGGAGGATCCCCCACTGTTGGTCGTCGGCAGCTATGGCTCGGGACTGTACTGGAGCCATCTATCCGCTCCTACGTATGTCTTTCTTCCTTTGGTGGTCAGATGAGGGTCGTGGACAACCGATGGAATCATCTGTTGGTGGGAGAGCCAGTTTTGCTGTGGCTGGCTGCCACGTCAATCGCGGGACTTGTATTCGAGCAGTTGGCTGAGGACGAGGCCGGGGCGGTGCGCAAACTGCAAGTTCGAGCGCGACCTGCGCGGGCGGGCGCAAAAAGCAGGGCGACGAGCGGCAGATGGAACTGCTGTAACCGTCGTTAACGAGGAGACCGATGTGGACGATCCCTATCTGGAAATCATTGATGAGCACTGGGACAAGATTATGATGATGCACAAGCTGTTCGCGGACAAGCGGCCGGTGATGCTGCTCGAACTGCCCAGCCTCAAGATATACGCTTATCCGTACAAAGAGTACAAAGCCAGCTTGACCCAACGCTCTCGAGCTCTGCTGACACAACAGTACCAAGAGGCCCAGGCGAAAGGTCAAGTGGTACTTTTTGTTCGGGACAACACCGAGCGGGTATTGCGATCCTACACGTTCGATTTGAAGTAGCACCTGGGCTGTGCCCTTGAACTTTTGCAGGACCTTGGCGTCTTTGCGGCTGGGCGTGATGCTACGAGTAGATGGTTAAACGCACGGCCCCGCGTGTGCAATTCGAATGTTTGATAACCCAGGACAATTTGCTATCATTATCCGCACAATTAAGCGCCACACACGTGTTACACAGACAATCGAGGAGGAACAAGGTGGAAATCATAGGCATCTGGGACGTTGTATCCAGCCCCGATTTCGACGACGATTACCTGCGGATGGAAGTATCGCCCTACGTCACGCTCCGTCGGGTGGGGGAGCGCATCGAAGGCGAGTATCACATCGGCTTGCAATCGGGGGATATAGATGGCCGACTGGAGGCCGACGGGCGCGTCCTGTTCAGTTTCGAGGGGATGGACGAGATGGACGAGGTGAGCGGCGCCGGAGCGATTACGCCGGCAGGCGACCGCCTGATTTTCACCTTGATGTACCACGACGGCGACGACTTTGCCTGCGAGTGTGAGTGGCGGCGGTAAAAGACCCCCGCGAGATCATTCTCATCTTGAGGAGCCACCATGTTCGAACGATCCACCGAACCCCACAACTGTTACCGAGACACCCTCCCGCAATGCGGCGAGTTCGATACCGACGCCGCGCAACGCGGCGGCCTCTCTCCCCCCGCCGTCTCCCAGGCGCCGCCCGGCCCGATCCAGAACCGCTGGGCGCTGTTGGTTGGCGTGAACCGGTACGTGGACCCTGCCTTCCCCCGCTCAAGTACTGCGTCAACGATGTGCTGGCGCTGGAGACGGCCCTCATGGGGCTGCACCGGCGGGCGCGGCTGAACGCCATCGAGGACGACCGGAAGAAGGGGTTGATGGCCGACCCACGCCACGGTCGGCTGACGGCGCTGTCCGGCATCGACTTTTTGCCAGTGGCCAAGCTGAGGAAATGGGAGCAGCAGGATCTGGCCGAACTCTACCCTTGCTATGCGGTGGGGGCGTCGGAGCTGCAGGAGCATCCGCTCTGTTCCCGCTGCGGCTACCGCCCGGTGGAGGAGCCACGGGATCGCGCCATTGCTGCCGAGCTGGACGAATTGGTGGGTCGACTGGCTGAGCTGCACGCCGATTGGACAAACGCCCTGCTGACGAACCTGCGCCAGGAGACGACCCAGGCCAACGAATTGATGACGCCCGACCAGCGAAAGCTCGTCCAGGGGTTCCTGGAGACGGAGACGCTGCCCCCAAAGGTGAGCTACGATTTCGTCCAGACGGTGAGGGAGGCGCTGAGCGGGTTGGAGCGGGTCGCCGTGCACGGTCCAGGAGTTACTGGGCCGTTTCCAGGCCTTTGTCGAGGAGCAGACCGAGGGGCAGGACGTGAACAAGGTCCGCATTGTGGTGGAGTGGTAGGCCGGTTTTCCACAACCGACGCTCTGTTGGGAAACGGCGCGTATGGAAACGCGCCCTACGAGGTGGAGATAGCAGGACGAACGATGTGTTTGGTGAACAGATCGAGGTGACCAAGATGGTCACCGATGTTCTGGATGCACTGGAGGTACCTTACGCCATTGGGAGATCGTTTTTGCCAGCGCTCTGCATGGCGTGATGCGGGCCACGATGGACGCCGACCTGGTAGCCGACCTGTGCCTGGAACACGCTGCGCCCTTGGCCCAGGCGTTGGAGGATGATTTTTACGCCGACATAGAGATGATGCGCGATACCATACGTCGTACCAGCTCCTTCAATCTCGTTCATCTGGCGACGATGTTCAAGGTGGATGTGTTTGTGGCAAAATCGCGCCCGTTTGATCGCTCTCAACTGGCCCGTCGCCAGTCGTATGTGTTGAGCGATGATCCCGAATACAGCTTTTTCGTCGCCAGTGCTAAAGATATTGTCCTTTCCAAGCTGGAATGGTATCATTTGGGGGTCACTACAGCTCGTCGTCCGGTGAGATTCGGTGCCGTCGGTGGGTCGCAGTTGCGGCGGCAGGTTGGGTCACGGGAGTAAGGACTGCAGATCGAAAAATACACGATGATAGTGCTCTCGTCGAGAAAGCGGGAGCACCGGCGTTTAGGGCGGCATTGTGGGGTTTTATGTCCAGCTCTTGACACGTGGTTCTCTTGTTGTTGGGGAGGGCAATGGTAACAGGTGCTCGCGCTGTAAAAGTGGCGTCAAGCCGGGATGCTTTTTTACACAGTAATGGCGATTTGGCGTGATACAGTTGCCGGTCGCAAGACCTTTTTGGCATAGCTTTCCACGTCCTCGGTGACACGGTCTACCAACCGGTTGACGTTTTCCGCAACGTATCCGTCTACAAATTCCTGCCCGCAATTGGGACAGACTTTGGCAGGGACATTACCCACCGTGACACGGGTATCGCGCAGATCAAAGATCATCTCTATTAGACCATCTTTCACCTGTTGTCCACATTCTGGGCATTTGAAGGATATATCCATTTGCATTTTCCTTACCTACGAATCTTGAAACCAATCCACAGCCGATCGTCTGGAATGTAGACCGTGACGATCAGGAGCACACCAGTCTGCGAATGGTCACAAACGACGTGCAACGGCAGACCCTGAGAAATCGTGGCGAATATCAAGATTCGCTGACGATCAGGTACTCCTCGATTACCTCACCGGTTAGAATCGCGTGGACGACATCTTCTGGTGTAACGCCATCCTTCTTTGCCTCGGTCAGTGCGTGTGTATAGAAAAAGTATTTTCCATCGAGCACTAGCCTGTGAAACTCGTTAATAGCCACCAAGACTGCCTCCACGACGGTTGTCCTTTGACTGATTACATTGTACCTTGTTGCTCTCAAAAGGCAAGGCGCTGTCGGAAATTTGGGCATGGTTCACGAAACCCTGAAATAGGGCCGAAAACACCTTGACAAATTGTACGTCAAACGTGTGCAAAGCCCTGTCCTGGCCGAAAAGCGCATCCGTTCCGAAGCCAGCCCCAATGGATTGAGAATCGCGTGTCTCAGACGGTGTGGGAAGCAGAGAGTGGGTGGGTCGTGTTGGTCGATCAGGAAGGTATTGCCTCAATTCGGCGAGTTGGAGACCGATCGAGGGGGCTTTCGAGATGGCAGGGAGCAGAAGCCGGCATCGAATAGTCGAGACCTGGCGCGCGCCATCGATCCGGTCTGTGGAGAGAAGATGCCGGAGATAGAGAGGGGAATGTCAGGCAGTGTGAGCAGTTAGTGGAGACAGCTCGAGGGCTGGTGCGCTGCCTGCCCAGCACTGTCTGCGGTTTGCCAGAAGTAGTCGTGATGCAGACCACCCAGCACGGGGCGAGATGCGCGCTTACCTGGACAGTGACGAGCGGTGAAGACGCCTCGCTTCACGATCAAAACAGTTCACTCGCGGGTGGCTCGCTACTTGAAGCGGTGCGAGAAGCGTGTCCTGGTGGAGTTTGAAGAGGCGCTGGAGCACATTTGTAGTGGGCCGTTCCCATCTGATGATCCTGTACACATCACGCATCTGAAGGGTCCGTTCCACTGCTCCTACCGGTACATGCTGACCAAGGGCAAGCACGGGCTACGTATATTGTATGACGTCGATGTCAAAGCCCGCGAGATCACGGTCTACGA
>DSDT01000055.1 GCA_011048615.1 Chloroflexota bacterium
CAGCGCGGCCCCGACCTGCCCCGGGCGGCCGTCGTCTGCTTGAACGTGAGTCAGGACGCCAACCTGCCGCCGGATGTGGCCGATTTCTGCCGCGCGGCCCGCCTGCGCACAGGCCAGCCCCTCGCCGTCGATCTGGTCGAGACCGCCCGTCAAGCGGGCCTGTCCCTGGGAGATATCGAGCTGGGCGTGTTAGAGTGGGCGGACGCCGGCTGGGTAAGTTATGTGCCAGCCGGCCGGGATTTGCTGCTGGATCTGCTGCCACCGCCGCCGGACGCCGCCCGGCGGATCGAGACGCTGTTGGAGGGGTACGAGACCGTTCAAGCCCAGCGGGTGGACGAGGTCTCGGCCTACGCCCAGACCGCCCGCTGTCGGCACGGCTATCTCAACGCCTACCTGGGAGGGCGCGCCATCGAGCGGTGCTCAGCCTGTGACAACTGCGTCGGGGTGAAGACACTGCCGGAGACGGGCTTGCCCGACGAGCGGGAGCAGTTGTTGACCATTCTGCGCTGCGTCGCGGAAGCGCCATGGAGTTGGGGACGGGACAGCCTGGCGCGCATTCTGCGCGGCAGCGACCGGGTGCGGCCCGGCGGTCACTCGCTCCATCGGCAGGCGAACGAGAGCCCCGAGTTCGGGGCACTGGCGTTTCGCTCGCGGACGGCCGTTGATCGGATGCTGGAGCGGTTGGAGAGCGGTGGGTTCCTGCAGGCGAGGTCGCTGGAGCATGGCGGCGTCGTGCTCGACCTGACGGCGCAGGGTCAGACGGCGCTCCAGAATCCGGCGGCCCTGGATGGCCTGGTCGTTTCGCCCGCCGTCAGCCCGCCGTCATCACGGCCCTCGGCTGGAACCGGACAGGGCGCGCAAGAGGAGGCCGATCTGGGGGTGGACGAGGAGCTGTTCGAGTTGCTGCGCGCGTGGCGGTTGGAGCAGGCCCGCTCCCAGGGGGTGCCGCCCTATGTGATCTTTCACGACAGTCACCTGCGGTCTATCGCTGCTCATCGCCCCGTCACGCTGGATGTGTTGTCGGGAGTGAAAGGGGTGGGGCCGCGCAAGCTGGAGCAGTACGGTGAGGCCGTGCTGGCCCTGGTGCGGCGGTATAGTGAAGCCCAAGGGTGATTTGTATCTTTTCAGTATTGGGGTGACGGCCCACAAGCCAGCAAGAGGCTGGCAATCCTCACCTCTTCCCGGTTTAAAGATGGGCTATCCGATTTTGACAATCGGGCCAGGTGGTATATACTTGTGGATGTTTTTCCCACTCGTTGGCTATTCTGGCAGAAAGACGTGTAATGGAAATTGAAGCCAAATTCTCGATTCCGGACCTGGAGACCTTTCACCGTTTGCAAGCCCTCGACGCTCTGGCGGGGTTCGATCTGGCAGCGAGCCAGGTCGAACATGTGCACGATGTCTACCTGGACACGGAGGATCGGCGCATCCTGGCGGCTGGTTATGCCTGCCGGCGGCGGGAGCAGGGCCAGCAAGTCAAGATCACGTTGAAAGGTCTGGGTGGGGCCGAGGGGGCCGTGCATCGGCGGGAGGAATGGGAGGTCTCGCTGCTGGCCGACCAGGCCCTCGTGCCGGCTGGATGGCCGGACAGCCCAGTGCGCGACTGGACGCTCCAGTGGGTTGGAGACGCCCCTTTGGCGCCGCTGTTCGACCTGCATCAGGTCCGCCACGTCCGCTTGGTGGGGCAGGGCGAGCGCATGGTCGGGGAGCTAAGCCTGGACCAGGTGCGCGTCGCCGTCGGAGAGGAGGAACGGACCTATTTCGAGTTGGAGGTGGAATTGGACGCCGAAGGCGACGAGGGCGACTTGGCGGTGCTGGTGAACAGCCTGCGGGATGATTGGGACCTGCGGCCAGAACCGCGTTCCAAATTCGAGCGGGGGCTGGCTTTGTGGGAGGGGGCGTCCCAGCCGTTGGATGGACAGCCGGCCGGCGAGCTGCTGACGCTGGACGAGCGGCGTGCCTGTGAGCGCGTTGCCATCCGGGACGACAAGTACGGCCGGCAGGCGCGAGCGCTACTGGCATTGGACGAGGGCGCATCCCAGAAGACGGCGGGCGAACGGGCCGGCAGATCGGACCGCACGGTGCGCTATTGGCTGGCCGCATTTCGGGCCAGGCGATTGGAGGTCTTTCCGGTCTCGGTCCTGGAGGAGATTCCGGTTCCGACCCCCGTATCTCAAAACGACGCGGTGGAGGATGTGGAGGCCCCGCTCGAGCCGTGGTCCCTGGATGCGCTCGTGGAGACCTACCACATAGATCTCGTTCACGCGCGGGTGGTGGCCGACCACGCGCTGAACCTGTTCGAGCAGTTCGCTCCCGTGCACGGTCTGTCAACTGAGCGGCGCGCCCTGCTAGAGACAGCGGCGTTGGTGCACAACGTGGGTCTGGAGACCGACGCAGAACGGCATCACGTCGTGGGCCGGGATATTTTGCTCTCTCATCCGCTGGTAGGGCTGGACGAGACCGAGAACCGGATGGTCGCGCTAATGGTCTTTTTGCACCGTAAACGGGTGACGGGCGCCAAGTTGGAGCGGCTGGCTGGCAGGTCTCTGTACGCCGATTTACCGGCCTCGCTGCAGCAAGAGACGCTGGTTCTGGCATCCCTGCTTCGCATAGCGGACGGACTGGACTTTTCCCAGACCGGCAGCAGCCGGATTGGACCGGTTCGTCATTGGAGAAGCGTCATCGAAGTCGAGGTCCAGGGGCCAGTTGCGGCGCTGGATGCGGCGCGGGCGCGCAAGAAGAGCGATTTGTGGCGGTTACTATTCGAGGTGGATGTGCGTTTTGTGACTGCGCTGGCGCTCCATTCCCCGGAAGCGGAGCAATTGGCCGAGCTGAGCACCCTCCCACTGCCGGAAGGTCCGGGCCTGGAGGCGGACGACTCGATGGCCGAGGCGGCCCGCAAGACGCTGGCGTTTCACTTTGCGCGGATGCTGCATCACGAGCCTGGCACGCGCCTGGGGGAGGATATCGAGGCGCTGCACGATATGCGAGTGGCGACGCGGCGGATGCGGGCCGCGTTGCGCGTGTTCGGCGAGTATCTGGATCTGGAGTACATGAGGCCGCTGCTCAAGGGTCTGCGCCAGACAGGGCGTGTCCTGGGAGCGGTGCGCGATCTGGACGTGTTCTGGGAAAAGACGGAGCGGTACTTGGAGACTCTGGCGCCGGAGCAGCAGGGTGGGTTGGACCCGCTACGGGAAGCGTGGGAGGCGGAACGAGAATTGGCACGGGAGGAGATGTTGACCTATCTGGACAGTGGGCGGTATGCGCGTTTCAAGGAGCGGTTCAGCCGCTTCTTGGAGACGCCGGGGGCGGGAGCACTGCCGGTGACTTTGGAGAGTGGGCAGCCGCTTCCTCATCGGCTGCGTCATGTGGTGCCGGTGGTGATCTATCAAAGCCTGGCAGTGGTGCAGGCCTACGATGAGTGGGTCACACGCCCGAATGTGCCGTTGGAGCGTCTGCATCAGCTTCGTATCGCGGCCAAGGGATTGCGGTACACGGTCGAATATTTTCGCGAGGTTCTCGGCCCAGAGGCCAAGCAGCTCGTTGACGAGATTAAGGGCCTGCAGGATCATCTGGGGGATCTACAGGATGCGGTGGTAGCCAGCAATTTGCTGCGGGATTTTTTGACTTGGGGAACCTGGGGGGCGGTCTGGGACGAGGGTGAGCCGGTGTCCAGGCCGACGGAGCCCATCGTCGCGCCGGGCGTCGCTGCTTATCTGGCGGGTCGGCAGTTAGAGTTGCAGCACCTGCTGGATACGTTTCCCCGGGTCTGGGATCGGATTTACTCTCCCGAATTTACCCGCTCGGTGGGAGACGTGTTAGCGACCTTGCGAGGAGATTGGGTTTAGCGAAAGGGGATAAGGATGACGACGGAACCGAGATTTATCGTTTTACTGGGGCCGCCGGCTTCTGGCAAGGGGACGCAAGCGGCCAGACTGCGGGAGATGCTCGATCTGCCGCACGTTGCCAGTGGAGACCTCTTCCGGGAGAATCTCAAGAATGAGACGGACTTGGGGTTAAAGGCCAAGGAATACATGGACCGGGGGGAGCTGGTGCCCGACGGGATCACCATCGCGATGGTGATGGACCGGCTGGGCCGGCCGGACTGTGCCGATGGGGCGCTGCTCGATGGCTTTCCTCGCACCATCGCTCAGGCTGAAGCCCTGGATGAGGCGCTGACCGAGAGGGGACACGAGATCAGCCTGGTCCCTTGCATCGCCGTGCCTGACGAGGTGCTGATCGAGCGGGTGAGTGGACGGCGGCTGTGTCGGGTGTGTGGGGAGTCGTACCACGTCAAGTTCAATCCCCCGCAGCAGGCGGGGATATGCGACAGGGACGGGGGCGGACTGTACCAACGGGACGACGATCAGCCGGAGACGGTCCGGCAGCGGCTCAGAGTGTACTGGGAACAGACGAGCCCATTGATTGAATATTATCGTCAGCGGGGAGTGCTGGTAGAAGTGGACGGGGATCAGTCCATTGATGCGGTGACGGAGGATTTACGCACTGTAGTCGGCGATTCCTAGGTGGTGGAGAGGCAAGGAGGAGCAATCGCATGCTGGAAAAAGTGGACTTGACCAAAAAGCTTTCCAAATCGGATTACAAGGTTAGAATGCCCCAACTGCGCCGCCGGTTGTATGATCTACAAAAGGCCTGCTGGGACGCGAGCATTCCCAGCGTGATTATCTTTGAGGGTTGGGACGCTGCTGGCAAGGGCACCTCGATCAATGTATTGAGCCAGCGGCTCGACCCGCGTGGGTTCAAGCTGCATGCGGTTCAAGCGCCTCGCACCTACGAGACGCACATGCCCTGGCTGTGGCGGTTCTGGCAAAAGCTGCCCAACTATGGAGAGATGGCCATTTTCGATCGGAGTTGGTACGGGCGGGTGCTGGTTGAACGGGTCGAGAGCCTCACGCCAGAGGAGGAATGGCGCAAGGGATACCGGGATATTATCAATTTCGAGCGCACGATTGCCGACGATGGCTACGTGGTGATCAAGTTCTGGCTGCACATTAGCAAAAAGGAGCAGCAGAGGCGATTCAAAAAGCTGGAAAAGGACCCGCTGGAGAGTTGGCATGTCCAGCCGGAGGATTGGGAGCATCACCGCAAGTATGAGCAGTACGTGCTCGCCATCGAAGAGATGTTGGAAAGGACTGATACCGAATGGGGCCCGTGGACCATCGTCGAAGCGACCAATCGCTTTTGGGCGCGGGCCAAGATATTTGAGACCATCATTCAGCGATTGGAGGAGGCTTTGCAGGCGCGCGGGCTGGACCTGCCGGCCGAGCCGCCGAGTGATGAGGAGACGGTTGAGCCTGAGGCGGAGCAGTTTGATCCCGCACAGGACGAGGAGCGAGCGGATGGCGCCCTGACCGAGATGTCGTTGGCTGAGCTAGGCCTCACACCGCGGGTGGTGAAAGCCTTGCAGCAAGCCCAGGTGACGACGGTGGGGGGCGTGGTGAAGCGGTTGGCCGCAGGAGACGAGGGGATGCTCGAACTGGACGGCATCGGCCTCAAGAGTCTGGCCGAGATCAAGCAGCGTCTCGCATCGCTGGACGAGTCACAGCCGAGTGCAGGGGGTGAGGGCGAGGAGGAAGAGTTATGTTAGAGACGATTGATCTGAGCCAGAGCTTGACGCGGGCAGAGTATATGCAGGGGCTGCTGCGTTATCAGTTGCAGCTGCGAGAGCTGGCTTATCAACTGTACGTCCAAAAGCGCACGCTAGTCGTGGTGTACGAGGGCTGGGACGCTGGCGGCAAGGGGGGAAACATCAAGCGCGTGACGGAGAAATTGGATCCTCGAGGGTACGAGGTGTTTCCCATTGCAGCACCGGCGGGGGAGGATGGCACGCATCACTATTTGTGGCGCTTTTGGCGGCGGTTCAAACCGCCGGACGAAAAGCAAATCCTCATCTTTGATCGGAGTTGGTATGGGCGGGTCATGGTAGAGCGGATCGAGGGCTTTTGCACCGAGGAGGAATGGAAACGGGCATACCGGGAGATCAACGAATTCGAGCGTCAGTTGGCGGATCACGGCATGATACTGGCCAAGTTCTGGATTCACATCAGTTCGGAGGAACAGCTGCAGCGCTTTACGGACCGGCAAGATACCCCGTACAAAGCGTGGAAGCTGACGGACGAGGATTGGCGTAATCGGCAAAGGTGGGATCAATATGAGGAAGCAGTGGAGGATATGCTGCTGCGGACCAGCACGATTACCGCGCCCTGGACCATCGTAGAGGGCAATGACAAGTGGTTCGCCCGAGTCAAGACCCTGCGGACCCTTGTTGAATTGCTGAGTCAAGAGCTCGATTATCAGCCGACGGAGCCGCCAGTGGCAGGCTCCACAAAAGACAAGAAAGGAGAGAGTGCGATGGCAAAGAAAACAGATGAAAGCAAGAAGGACAGCAAGAAAAAGAAAAAGAAGAAAGACAAAAAGTAGATCGGCGTGATGGTATGTGAGTGTGCGGCGCGACTGACGGGACTTGCGCTTTTTGCGCAGGCGTGGTATATTCTTGGTAACCCTGCTGTGTGCGTGCTTGCCGTTTTTGCGTTTTGAGCCAACACCTATAAAAACGGGGGCTGTCTCTTCAGAGAGGAATGCGATAGCCTTCGGGCAAGGCAGACCGCTGAGCAAGCCCCCACCTGCGAGAGCAGGTTCAAAACACATCGGCACACGGCACGGCGGGGCCCGGTCTGATGTTGGGTTGCAAACGCCACCAGTAGGTGGCGTTTGCGTATATCCTCGATTTGTCACAGTCTTATTGCGAGTTCGCCGCAAGCACCAAGGACTGTTTTGTTGGGGTCAAGGCATTGCTTTGATGCTCTCGATGCTCTGGGATGACTTGACTCCTTACGAGACCCTATTCTGTGCGAGGTGGCCGTGTTGCGAGAACGAGTTTCCGATGACATCTATGTGTTCACCAGTGATCTGTACGCTCAAGTGACGGCCGGAGCGATTGTCACTCGTGACGGAGTGGTGCTGGTAGATACACTGCCCTTTCCGTCTGAAGCGCGAGAAATGAAGCTGTTTGTCGAGCGCGTGTCTCTTCCTGGTGTGCGATACATTATTCTGACTCATTATCATGCTGACCATACCTATGGGGCCTACCTGTTCCCACGGGCTGACGTCGTAACCCATGCATTGTGCAAGACGTTACTGCTCGATGTGGGTGTTCCTGCGTTGGAGGCCGCTCAAGCCGCCGAACCAGAGCTTGAGGAGGTGAGCTTGCGCCTGCCGGATATCACGTTTGAGGATGGGCAACTCAGTCTCCGGTTGGGGGATAAGGTGATGAACCTGATCCATGTGCCGGGTCACACGGCGGATTCGGTGATGGTGTACGTGGAGGATGATCGGGTGCTGTTCGCGGCCGACACAGTGCTGCCGGTGCCTTCTATCGTGGATGGTGATATTGACGAGTTGAGGGCCTCTTTGCGAAAGGTGACGGAACTAGCTGTGGAAAACATGGTCCAGGGACATGGCGAGATCATCCTGCGCGGTGAGGTAAACGACATTGTAAATATCAGTCTAGCCTACCTGGACGCTATGGAGCAAAAGGTGGTCGAGGTCATCAACCGGAGCAAGGGTAGGGACAAGGATCGAGAGAGGCTGATGCGAAACAGCATCGAATCGTGTGGACTGTCTCGTATTCCATTGAATGGACTCGTGCAGCAGATTCATGTAGCAAACCTGCTGTACTTGTACGACGTCAAGACTGCTGATCGGTCAAGCAGCGGGCGTCATCAGGGGATATAGAGTTCCTCCCCTCCTTGACATCCGGCACGATTGTGGCATAATACGGATGCTTTTGTTTGCCAATGGCGATGATGGAGACGAGTAGGTGCGGGGTACCGACCAGAGAGCCTGGGATGGGTGGAATCCAGGTACGGGATCCGAACCGAAAATCCCTCCGGAGCTGCTGACCGAACAGGGCGGATATCGCTCCCAGTAGATTCAGCCGGAAACGTCCCCCGTTAACTGGACGCGGCAATCGTGTGTTGCCGACGGAGAGGCTCCACGTGAGTGGGGCAAGAAGGGTGGTACCGCGTGAGCGTTCAGCTCCCGTCCCTTCAGGGACGGGAGCTTTTTTTGTGAACTGAGCATCTTGGTCCAATCGTGCTGCCAATGGTGGGGATGGTACGGGAGGAAAGTGTCAACTGTGGAGGGCGTCGTGGGCGCTTGACATCAGTAGAGAAAGAATAATCGCCTGGAGGAGACGACAATGTTCAAGCCGGTACCTTCGAATATAGATTTTGTGGAACAAGAACACCATGTGCTCGATTTTTGGGAGACCTCGAGAGCCTTTGAGAAACTGGTCGAATTGCGAAAGGACAGCCCGCGGTGGTCATTCATTGATGGACCTATCACGGCTAACAATCCGATGGGCGTCCATCACGGCTGGGGGCGTGCGTACAAAGACCTCTATCACCGCTTCTGGGCGATGCGGGGATACCGCACTCGTTACCAAAACGGTTTTGATTGTCAAGGGCTGTGGGTCGAGGTCGAGGTGGAAAAAGCACAGGGCTTTCGCTCCAAGCGAGATATCGAGGCGTATGGCATCGCTGACTTTGTGCACAAGTGCAAGGAGCGCGTCCTGCGCTACGCCGCTGTTCAGACGGAACAGTCCCAGCGGCTGGGATATTGGATGGACTGGAACGATCCCAACATGCTGCGTGACCTGGCCGACAGGCTGGCCCAGGCTCCCGAAGAGATCATCACGGTGGAGGGGCCGGAGGGGCCGGTGACCGCTTCCGTGGAACAGATGATAGGGCGGCTTGGCCTGCCCGAGTTGGGTGGGTCCTATTTCACATTTTCCACCGAAAACAACTATATGATTTGGACGTTTCTCAAGCGCTGCTGGGAGCGAGGTTGGCTCTACAAGGGGCGGGATGTGATGCCCTGGTGCCCTCGCTGCGCCACCGGGATCAGTCAGCACGAAATCGTCACTGAGGGATACCAGGAGCTCACGCATCCAAGTGTCGTGGTGCGCTTTCCCCTGCGGGAGCGAGTGGGGGAGAGCCTGTTGGTCTGGACCACCACGCCATGGACGTTGACCAGCAACGTGGCGGTGGCGGTCGGGCCGGAACTGACCTATGTCAAAGTGCGGCAAGGTGACGAGGTCCTGTACCTCTCCAAGGGAACGCTGCCCATTCTGAAGGGCGGCTACCAGGTGTTGGAGGAGATGCCGGGCCAGACCCTGGAAGGCTGGACCTATGAGGGGCCCTTCGACGAGTTGGAGGTCCAGCAGGAGGCGGCTGCTCCTCGCGCCCATCGCGTGATCCTGTGGGATGAGGTAGGAGAGGTGGAGGGGACCGGCATCGTCCATATCGCACCGGGGTGTGGCGCGGAGGACTTTGCGCTGGGCCGGGAGCATGGCTTGCCGGCCATCGCCCCGTTGAGCGAGGAGGGATTCTTCTTGGCCGGCTTTGGGCCGCTGACCGACACCCACGTCTCGGAGAGTGCCGAGCGGGTCTTTGACAGCCTGCGGGAGAAGGGAATTCTCTACCAGGTGGAGGATTATACACACCGGTACCCGGTCTGCTGGCGGTGCAGCACCGAGCTGGTCTTCCGCCTGGTGGACGAATGGTTCATCTCGATGGATGAACTGCGGCACGATATGATGGAGGTGACCAGCAAGATTCGCTGGATTCCGTCCTTTGGGAAGGAACGGGAGTTGGACTGGCTGCGCAACATGCACGATTGGATGATCAGCAAGAAGCGGTATTGGGGGCTGGCGCTGCCCATCTGGGAATGCCAGGCATGCGGGCACTTTGTGGTCATCGGTGACGAGGCCGAGCTGGAGGAGCGGGCGGTCGCCGGATGGGATGCATTCGTGGGACATACGCCGCACCGGCCCTGGGTGGACGCCGTTCGCATCGCCTGCCCAGAGTGCGGGGCAGAGGTGAGCCGCATCGCCGACGTGGGAAATCCCTGGCTCGATGCGGGCATCGTCAGCTTTAGCACCTTGCAGTACCGGACCGATCGCGAGTATTGGCGGCAGTGGTACCCGGCCGACTGGATCAGCGAATCGTTCCCTGGCCAATTCCGCAACTGGTTCTACAGTCTCCTGGCGATGGCCACGGTGCTGGAGAACTCGCCGCCTTTCCTGGCCTGCTTTGGGTATGCCCTGCTCCTGGCCGAGGATGGGGAGGAAATGCACAAGTCGCGGGGGAACGCCATCGAGTTCAACGAGGCGGCCGACCAAATGGGAGTGGATGTGATGCGCTGGCTCTACTGTGCCCACAAGCCGGAGAACAACTTGATCTTTGGTTATGGCCGGGCGAACGAGGTGCGTCGCCAGTTCCTGCTCCCGCTCTGGAACGTCTATACCTTTTTCGTCACTTATGCCACTATTGACAAGTGGGAGGGGGGGGCGGGATTCCAGACCCCGGCCGTGGACCAGGTATCGCTGCTGGACCGCTGGGTGCTGGCCCGGTTGAGCCAAGTGGTGGCGCGGGTGACTGACCGATTGGAGAACTATGATGCCTACGCAGCGACGCTGGCGATCGAGCCGTTTTTGGAGGATCTGACCAACTGGTACGTGCGGCGCAGCCGGCGGCGGTTCTGGAAGAGTGAGCAGGACGCGGACAAGGAGGCGGCTTACAGCACCCTGTACCACGTCCTGACGACCCTGTGTCGCCTGCTGGCCCCGATCGTGCCGTTCGTCACGGAGGTGATGTATCAGAACCTGGTCCGTTCGGTGGATGCGGACGCTCTCGAAAGCGTGCATCACACCGCCTGGCCCGTGGCCGATGTGACAGTGTTGGATCAGGAACTCTTGGATCGGATGGCATTGGCCCGACAGGTGGTCGCGCTGGGGCATTCGGCTCGCAACAGCCAGAATATCAAACTCCGGCAACCCCTGGCCGACGCCCGCATTCACTTGGATCCGGGCAGCGAGGAACTGGACGACGAACTGGTCGCGTTGGTGCAGGACGAGCTGAACGTCAAGCAGGTCTCGTTCGCCGAGGAGGTGGGGGCGCTGTTGGCTTATCGTCTGCTGCCCGATAACAAGCTGCTGGGACCCCGGTTTGGGCGGCAGTTTCCGGCCGTTCGAGCGGCGCTGGCGGCGTTGGATGCGTCGGCGGCGGTGAGACGGCTGCGAGCGGGCCTGCCGCTACAGTTAGAGGTCGAGGGGGAGGAGGTAGAGCTGTCTCCTGAGGAGGTGTTGGTGCAGGAGGAGGCCGGGGAGGGCCTGGCGGTGGCCTCGGAGCGAGGGGTGACCGTTGCGGTGGACGTCGTCGTGACGCCCGAGTTGGCTGCCGAGGGGATGGCGCGTGAAGTGGTGCGCCGGGTGCAGAATTTGCGCAAGGAGGCTGATTTCAACCTGGATGACCGCATCGTCACGACCTACCAGGCGGAGGGAGAATTGGGCGAGGCGATGGAGGCGTGGCGTGATTTCATCATGGCCGAGACTCTGAGCGTGGAGTTGAAGGCTGGCCCGCCGGATGAGGGATCTACCGTGGGTGAGGAGCGCATAGATGAGCATTCCATCCGGCTGGGGATCCGTAGGGTGTGATGGGAACCGGAGTGTTCTTGTCAATTCGGGCCGAGTAGGGTAGAATACACGGTACGCATCAGAGTAGGAGGGGACGACATGCCTTTTTCTTACGAACGAGTCAGGCGGGAGTTGTTGGAGGAGCAGGCTAAACTGCGGGAGCAGTTGAAACGGCTGGAGGCGGTCGAGTACGACAGTGTCGGTTACAGCAATCACATGGCCGACGATGCGACCGATGCCTTTGAGCAGGCTGTGGATGTGGCGCTGCGACGCAAGTTTGAGACCACGTTGGAGGAAGTAGACCGGGCGTTGGCCAGGTTGGAGAATGGAACGTACGGATTGTGTGAAGCGTGTGGAGCCAGAATAGACCGTGCCCGTCTGGAGGCTCTGCCACGTGCCAAGTATTGTATGGATTGCCAGTCGCTCAAGGAATACAAGGTCAAGGCGGTTTCTCGTTGAGACAATCGAGGCAAGACGCTCTGGTCTTGCCAGCCGTGGCGATGCTGGTCGTGCTGGTTGACCAAATCAGCAAGTATCTCGTAGCACTGCGGTTGGAAGTGGGCCAGTCTTGGGTCATCGCGCCCTGGCTGGCCCCTATCTTGCATATTACCCATGTGACCAACACGGGTGTAGTCTTTGGTCTATTCCCCGGTTTGGGAGGCCTGTTTATTGGTGTCGGGGTGGTGGTTGCGATCGTGATCGTCGTTTACTACTGCCATCTGCCGGAGGGGGAGTGGGTGCTGCGGACCGCTCTGGGCTTGCAACTGGGTGGCACCCTCGGCAATTTGATTGACCGGTTGCGACAGGGATTTGTGACAGATTTCATTGATTTGAACTTTTGGCCGCTGCAGGATTGGGCGATCTTTAATCTGGCAGATGGTGCCATCGTCTCGGGCGTGGCCCTCTTGGCGTTGTTGATGGTGTGGGAGGAGTGGCGCGGCCGGGAAGAGCGGCGGGTGCTGGACGTGTCGAGAGCGGCCGAACGTGAGTGAAGGGCTGAACGCAGAACAGATCGTCGTCGTGCTGGACGTGGAGCAGGAGCAGCAGGGCGAGCGGTTGGACAAGGTGATTCCCCTGCACGTCAAAGATCTCAGCCGGGCGGTGGCCCAGCGACTCATCAAGGATGGTGAGGTGACCGTTGATGGGCAGCTCAGCAAACCGAGTTACCGGGTGCAGATGGGAGAAGAGATCGTGGTCCACGTTCCCATCGAGATGCCGGAGCCGGTGCTGCCCGAAGCCATTCCCCTGGACATTATCTACGAGGACGACGCTCTGTTGGTGGTCAACAAGCCGGCCGGGATGGTGGTCCATCCTGCGCTGGGGCATTCTGGCGGCACCCTGGTCAACGCGGTGCTGGCCCACTCTCCCGGTATCGCAGAAGTGGGGGGGGCAGACCGGGCGGGAATCGTCCACCGGCTGGACAAGGATACGTCCGGGTTGATCCTGATTGCCAAGGAGGATGAGGTTTGCGTGGCTCTCCAACGCCAGTTCAAGCGGCGGCAGGTAGTCAAGACGTACCTGGCGTTGGTCGAGGACCAAGTCCAGCCGCGTGAGGGGGTCATCGAGGCGCCCATCGGGCGGGACAAGCGCCAGCGCAAAAAGATGGCTGTGGTGCGGAGCGGCCGACCAGCCCGCACGATGTACCGGGTCAGCGAGTATTTTTCGCACTATACTCTTCTAGAGGTGCGTCCCCACACCGGGCGCACCCATCAAATCCGCGTCCACCTGGCCTGGTTGGGGTATCCCGTGGTGGGAGATGCGGTCTATGGGCGACGGCGTCAACACCTGTTGGAGGATCGGCATTTTCTTCACGCTGCCGGGCTGCGCTTCACCCACCCGGTCACGAGCGAGGAGGTCGAGTACGAGGCTCCTCTGCCGCCGGACCTGGCAGCGATTCTGAACCAGTTACGTCGAAACAAATAGCGAGATTGGAGGCGATATGGAAGACTCTATGATTGATATTCTATCCGAGAGCGAGAATTTTAGTCTATGGCGGGCCGAGGAGCCGGACGGTGAGATGACGTACCACCTGGAATTTGGGCCTGTCACGGTCCATCTTTTTCAAGAGGAGTGGGACGAGTTTCTGGACCTGATGGGAGACGCGCTGCATGCTTCAGAAGGGTGAGGCGACCCCGCAACTCGCCCAGTGGTTTGACCGGCTGGCGTTGGTGGTCGAGGAGGCGCGAGCGACACTGCAAGCACGCAAGCCGGGAAAATTGGCGCTGTGGAGTGGGTGTGAGCAGGACGAGGACGGCAATTTTCGCCTCTCGTTTTTCTGGCAGGAGTATATCATTTCGGGCGGAGAGTTTACCGTTCGACAGGCGGATACGGGGCAAGAGGTCTCGTCCTTTACTTGCAGTCTGATCCTCACATATCTGGCGGTAGCTGACGGTACGACCCCCTCCAGCCGATGGATCGGGTTTCGAGAACTGCCTGACGGGATGTTTTACGTGCAGGCGTTTCAGGGGTACACAGGCGGGCGATTGGTGCGCGAGTTGGAGGGCGGCCTCGAGGCTCTGCGGCGGGCCGCTCAAGCCCTGGGCGGGGAGCCGTTGGAGCTTGGAGATGTCGGGTATGTGTTTACCGTGCTGCCGCGGGTTCACCTGGCCGTGGTCTATTGGCAGGGGGATGACGAGTTCCCCTCTCAGGCGCGAGTGTTGTTCGAAGATACGGCAGCTCACTACATGCCCACCGACGGGCTGGCCATCTTGGGCAGTCAACTGGTTGGACGGCTGTTGAAAGCTGCGCGGACCGGAGAATCTGTGTAAGAGATCAGACACGGCTCCGTGTGGGTTTTGCACAAGTAGAGACCAGCCATTGGCTGGTCTTTTGTTTTCCTCGAGTTCGGCTCAATTCCAGCGTGACGTTTTTTCGGCTTTGGTGTTATTGTATGTGTAGGAGGTCCAGGTATGAAAAAGCAAGTGGTCGTCACCGGTCTGGGTGTGATTTGTCCCGTGGGAAACGACGTGCCGGCGATGTGGACGGCACTGATAGCCGGACGCAGTGGTGTTGGTCCCATCACGTGTTTCGACACCATTGATTTGGATGTGAAAATTGCGGCCGAGGTGAAGGGCTTTGATCCGGTGAGCATTTTCGGCCGCCGTGAGGCCCGCCGCAATGATCGCTTCACTCTTTTTGCTCTGGAAGCAGCCCGCCAGGCCATTGCCGATGCAAACCTGGCGTTCGATGATGGACTAGGGCGAACCACCGGCGTGCTGATTGGAAGCGCGATTGGTGGTATTCTGACCCTGTTGGAGAATTACGACGTGCTGGCCGAGTCTGGGCCGCGCCGGGTCAGTCCATTTATGGTGCCGATGATGATGCCCAACGCAGCCTCTGGAACCGTCGCGATTGTGTATGGTCTGCAGGGACCCAATCTTTCGCTAGCCTCGGCGTGTGCTACGGGATCTCACGCTATCGGTGAGGCGGCAGAGATCATTCGACGGGGACATGCGGATGTCATGATCGCTGGAGGAAGTGAGGCGGTCATCGCCCGATTGGCGCTGGCCGGGTTCAAGAGTATGGGAGCTGTCTCTACCCGCAACGACGAGCCGCAGCGCGCCTCTCGTCCTTTCGACGCCGAGCGAGATGGTTTCGTGATGGGGGAGGGGGCCGGAGTGGTGGTGTTGGAGAGCTTGGAGCACGCTCGTCGGCGTGGAGCGCGCATTTACGCCGCACTCGTCGGGTATGGAGCGACGGCCGATGCGTTTCACATCACCGCTCCTGATGAGGAAGGAGTAGGGGCAGCTCGAGCGATGGAGATGGCGCTCCAACATGCCGGATTGACGCCCGAGGCTGTGGACTATATCAACGCTCACGGCACCAGCACGCTGCTCAACGATCGCATCGAGACCCAGGCTATCCGAGCAGTTTTCGGTCGGCACGCCGATCGGTTGGCTGTCAGCTCCAGTAAATCTATGATCGGCCACTTGATGGGGGCGGCCGGCGCGGTCGAGGCCATCGTGTGCGTAAAAAGCCTGGAAACGGGATGGGTGCATCCCACCATCAACTATGAGCATCCGGACCCGGAGTGTGACCTGGACTATGTTCCCCATCAAGCCCGCCGATTGGAGCCAGAAGTGGTCCTGTCCAACTCCTTTGGCTTTGGTGGGCACAATGGGTGCTTGATCTTTCGGCGTTGGGATGGCGGAGCCAAATGACTGCTGCGGCGCACGTGATCGGTTGGGGCAAGTACGTGCCAGTGCGCGTGTTGACCAACGAGGACTTGGCGAGCATGGTGGACACCTCGGACGACTGGATTCGCACGCGCACTGGCATCGCCGAGCGCCGGGTGGCCGTTGACGGTGAGACGACGGCGAGTATGGCGACCCGAGCGGCTCGACAGGCCCTGGGGATAGCCGGATTGAACCCCATTCAATTGGACTTGATCGTCGTAGCTACAGCCACGCCGGACCACAGTTTTCCTGCTACCGCTTGCCTGGTGCAGGACGCCCTGGGCGCCGCTCACGCGGCGGCTTTCGACCTGTCGGCGGGCTGCTCGGGCTTCATTTATGCGCTCAGTGTGGCGGCCGACCTGATCGCTTGCGGGGCATACGAGAACGTTTTGGTCATCGGCGCTGAGACTCTTTCTCGCATTACGAATTGGGGCGATCGAGCGACTTGCGTGCTTTTTGGAGATGGAGCGGGGGCTCTGGTGCTTCAAGCCAATGGGGGTGATGGGGGAGTCCTCTCCTCCGTGCTTGGCGCCGACGGATCGGGAGGCGAACTATTGTGCCTCCCGGCCGGTGGCAGTCGTGAACCGGCATCTCACCGTACCGTGACGGAAGGACGGCACTATATCCAGATGAAAGGACGCGAGGTTTTTCGCTTTGCCGCGCGGATAATGCCCCAAGCCACGCGCCAGGTGCTGGAACGGGCTGGTTTGGATATATCGGATGTGAATCTCATCATTCCACACCAGGCCAATCAGCGTATCATGGACACTGCTACTCGCGCTCTGGGCGTTTCGCCTGGGATGGTCTTTAGCAATTTGGAACGATACGGCAATACCTCGGCCGCTTCTATTCCTGTTGCCCTGTGCGAGGCGGTGGAGCAGGGACTTGTCCACCGGAATGACGTGGTGGTGTGTGTTGGTTTTGGGGCAGGACTGACGTGGGGAGCGGCAGCGATTCGGTGGAGTGTGCCTCTACCCCAAGAGCCCCCCTCGCGGTGGACGCAAATGTGGTACAGGATCAACTACGTCTACGCTGGATTGCGCTCGTGGGTGCGGCGCCTGCTGCGCCGCCTGCTGGCACTGTGGACGAGGGAGTGAGACAAGTGTCCAGAGCAACAGCCTCTCGTCCACCTCGCTCAGGATGAGGACGGTGAATCGGTTGCACCCTCCGGCCGGCGGCGAAACTGGCTCATGTACAGGTCGTGATAGAACCCACCCTGCGCCAGCAGCGCCGCGTGGTCGCCGCGCTCGATGATCTCCCCATCGTTGATCACGAGGATCTGGTCCGCGCCGCGGATGGTGCTCAGCCGGTGGGCGATGACGAAACTCGTCCGTCCGGTCATCAGCCGCAGCAGCGCCTCTTGAATCTGCACCTCGGTGCGCGTGTCCACGCTGCTGGTCGCCTCGTCGAGGATCAGGATGCCGGGATCGGCCAGCACGGCGCGGGCAATCGCCAGCAACTGCCGCTGCCCCTGGCTCAGATTGCTGCCTCGCTCCGACAGTTCGGTCTGGTAGCCCTGCGGCAGCCGGCGGATGAACTGGTCGGCGTTGGCCATTTTGGCCGCCGCGATGACCTCCTCGTCCGTGGCGTCCAGCCGCCCGTAGCGAATGTTCTCCATCACTGTGGTGGAAAACAGGAACGTATCCTGCAGCACGATCCCCAGTTGCCGGCGCAGGCTCGCCTTCTGCACAGCGCGGATGTCGCGCCCGTCCACGGTGATGGCGCCGTCTTCGATGTCGTAGAAGCGGGTCAGCAGGTTGATCATCGTCGTCTTGCCCGCGCCCGTCGGGCCGACCAGCGCGACCGTCTGACCGGGCGCGGCCCGCAGGCTCATATCCTTGATGACGGGCACGCCCGGTGTGTAGGCAAAGTCCACATGGTCGAAGACAACCTCGCCGGCGACATCCTCCAACCCGACCGCATCGGGCGCGTCGGTCAGCTCCGGCTGTTCGTCAATCAACTCAAAGACCCGCTCCGCGCCGGCCAGCGCAGCCTGGATCTGGTTGTACAGATCGCCCAACTGGCGCAGCGGGCGGGCAAAGTTGCGCGAATAGGTGTAGAACGATGCGATAGCGCCGACGCTGACAAGCCCTCGGAGCGCCATCCAACCGCCCAGCCCGGCGATGACGGCGATGTTGGCGTTGCTCAATATGCCCATCAGCGGCGGGACCAACGTCCCATAGGTCTGCGCCTTGATGCCGACGGCGCGCACCGCCTCGTTGATCTGGTCGAAATCGGCCAGCGTGCCCGCTTCCTGCCCAAAGGCGATGATGATCCGCTGCCCACTGAACATCTCCTCCAACTGACCGTTCAACTGACCGAGACGCATCTGGTACTCCCGGAAACCGCGCCGGGTGCGCTTTCCGACGAACCCGACCACGCCCAACATCAGCGGCAGCACGATCATCGAAGCCAGGGCCAGCCAAAAGTTGATCGCAAACATCATCACCACGATTCCAGCCAGGCTGAACAAGCCAGAGAGGAGCTGCGTCACGTTCTGAGAGAGCAGGCTGCTGATGGCGGTCAGATCGTTGGTCAGCCGGCTCATCAGATCGCCATGCGGATGCTGGTCGAAGAAGCGGAGCGAGAGGGTCTGCAGGTGCTCGAAGAGTTCGCGGCGCAGGGTCTGCACCGCCCGTTGGGCCGTCTTCACCATGACGGCATTTTGAATCACCTCAGACAGCCAGGCGAGCAGATATACCCCCAACATCCCCAGGGCGATGCGCAGCAGTCCGGCGACGTCTCGGCCCGCGACGAAGCGGTCAATCGCCAGCCCCATCAGATACGGCCCCAGCAGATCGAGGGTCGAGCTGACGATCACGAGGGCGAACACTCCTGCCAGCGTCCACTTGTACGGCTTCAGATAGGCCAGCAGTCGTCTTAGCGTCCCGCGTACATTCCTGGCCTTTTCGATCCGGGCGGCCGGGCCACGGTTGCCCGGCCCTGGCCCAACGACCAGAGGCGGGCGAGATTCCCGCGCCGACGATGTGTCACTCATTACGCCCACCTCCGTTCCCCAGCTGCGATTGGTAGATTTCTCGATAGATCGGGCTGGACGCCATCAGCTCGGCGTGCGTGCCCTCGGCGGCGATCTGCCCTCGATCGAGCACCACGATCTTGTCGGCGTCGAGCACCGTGCTGATGCGTTGGGCGATCACGAAACTCGTCCGCCCGACCATCAGCTCGTCCAGCGCCTCCTGGATTCTGGCCTCGGTCTCGACGTCCACAGCGCTGGTGCTGTCGTCCAGGATCAGCACTCGGGGTTGCACCAGCAGCGCCCGGGCGATGGCGATGCGCTGCTTCTGCCCGCCCGACAGGTTGACGCCGCGCTGGCCGACCGGCGTGTCGTAACCGGCCGGTAGGGCCGAGATAAAGTCGTGGGCCTGGGCCGCCCGGGCGGCCGCGACGACCTTCTCGTCTGTCGCATCAGGGCGGCCATAGCGGATGTTGTCGCGGATCGTGCCGCTGAACAGGACAGTTTCTTGCAACGCCACGCCGACCTGAGCGCGCAGCGTCTGCAATGGGATGTCACGCACGTCCACGCCGTCCAGCGTCACCCGTCCCTCGGTCACGTCGTAGAAGCGGGGGATCAGGTGGATCAGGCTGGATTTGCCCGAGCCGGTCGCTCCCAGGATCGCCACCTCCTGTCCTGGTTTGGCCACCAGGTTGATGCCCTGCAGCACAGACTCGCTGGCATGCCCGTTGTAGCTGAAGCGGACATTCTCGAACGCCACCCGTCCCTGTGCGCCAGGCAGAGGCGGCGCCTGCGGGTGGTTCTGTACATCGGCCGGGCTGTCCAGCACCTCCCAAATGCGGGCCGCCGATGCGTCGGCCGCCGACAGCGGGCCGATCATCATGCCCAACATCAGCATAGGGAGTAGGGAATAGGACAGGTAATTGATGCTGGCGACGATTTTGCCCATCGTCAGATCGCCGCCGCTGGCGAGGTTGCCGCCGAACCAGATTACACCGACGATGCCTAGGTTGATGACCAGGATCATCGTGGGCAGCAGCGTCGTCAACAACTGCATCACGCCGACGGTCTGCTGCGTCAGATCGGCGTTGGTGCGCTCAAAGCGCGTGTTCTCGTGCTCGGAGCGGACGAACGCCTTGACCACGCGCACGCCGGCCAGGTTTTCCTGCAGTACCTGGTTGAGTTGGTCCAACTTGTCCTGCACCCGCAGGAAGAGCGGACGGGCCCGGACAGCGACAAACCAGATCAGCGCCAGGATCAGCGGCGACAGCATCACCATGACCAGCGCCAGTTGAGGGCTGGTCAGAATCAGCATCACAATGCTGCCCAGCATCCACAACGGGGCCCGGCTCAGCATGCGCAACGACATCATCACGATGGCCTGAACTTGGGTCACGTCGCTGGTGGCGCGCACCAGCAGTTGACCGGTCTGAATGCGATCGAGGTTGCCGAAGGAAAACGTCTGCACCTGGCGGACCAAGGCACTGCGCAGATCGGCGCCCACGTTCTGCCCCACCCGCACCGAGAGGGCGGTGTTGGCAACGGCGCACAGGGCACTGATGGCCGCCGCGCCCAACATGATCAACGAAGTGGTGATGATCGTGCCCACGTCTTGCCGGGCGATGCCCTCGTCAATCACTCGCTGAGTGAGGCGGGGGATGAGCACGTCCGATACGACCATGCCGACCAGCAGCGCCAGCGCCAGCAGACTGGCGCCCCAATAGGGACGGATGAACCGCCCCATACGACGCAGAGATGCCATTCAACCCCCTTTCACTACTTGTTTAGCCGACTAATAATTAGCTGGCTAATTATACACTGGATGCCAGGTATGTCAAGGCTGGATGTCAGTAGGGTGGGGGCGCGTCGCTTGATGAGCAAGATGATGTTGGCGCGCGCGGCGCGCTCTGTCTAGTCCGCCTGTCAGTGCTGTTGGCTGCTCAGTGCTGTGGGTACTGTAAAGTAGAATGGGAAATTGGTCACAGATTCTTTCGTTCTGTTGGCGTTCTGTTGGCGTTCTGCTGGCGTTCTGCTGGCGTTATGCTAGAATAGTGGGGGCGTATGCCGGGTGCTGTGGGATAGTATACCGAGGAGATGGGGATGAAGCAAATGGATCGCCGGATGGCTGAAGGAATTCTCTTTACGGACGAGTACCAACTCACAATGGCGCAGCTCTATTATCGCATGGGGCTGCACGAGACGTATGCCCAGTTCGATCACTTTTTTCGCAGTTATCCCGATTACGGCAGTCACAAGGCCGGATACTGTATTAACGCCGGTCTGGAGTGGCTGCTGGATTGGATGGCGGACGCCCATTTCCGTGATGAGGATATTTCGTACTTGCGCGGCCAAACGGGTCGCACGGGCAAACCCCTGTTCGCCGCCGATTTTTTGGCCTGGTTACAGGCGCATGGCAGGTTCGACTGTCTCACGCTGCGGGCGATTCCGGAGGGCCGGGTGGTGCATCCCAACGTCCCGTTGTCGGTCGTCCAGGGGCCGCTGGTGGCGGCTCAACTTTTGGAGACCTCGCTCCTCAATCATCTGAACTATCAGACCCTCATCGCTACAAAAGCGGCGCGAATCCACGAAAGTGGCCGGGGGCGATTGCTGCTCGAGTTCGGTTTGCGGCGGGCTCAGGAGCGAGGAGCCAACGCCGGCGCTCGGGCGGCCCTGATCGGGGGAGCGGATTTCACCTCCAACGTGGGGATCTCTCACGTGTTGGGGTATCCGCCCAAGGGCACGCACGCTCACAGCATGGTGCAGGTCTTTATGGCTCTGGGCGAGGGTGAATTGGATGCATTCCGCGCCTATGCCGACGTGTATCCAGACGACTGCCTGTTGCTGGTTGACACGGTGGATACGTTGGAGAGCGGTATCCCGAATGCAATTCGAGTTTTCGAGGAACTGCGGAGCAAGGGACACGAACCGGTGGGAGTGCGCTTGGATTCGGGAGACCTGGCTTATCTCAGTATTCGGACGGCCAAGATGCTGGACGATGCCGGGTTTCCCGACGTGGTGATTGTGTTGTCGAATCAACTGGATGAGCTGGTCATCTGGCAGATCGTCACTCAGATCGAGAAGGAGTCCCCGCGTTACGGCGTCGACCCCGACCATCTGATCAATCGTCTCGTCTACGGCGTGGGCACGCGGCTGATCACCTCTCAAGGGGCCTCGGCTCTGGATGGCGTGTACAAGCTGGTGGCCGTGCGAGATGAGGGTCGGTGGATACCGGCCATCAAGCTCTCGGAGACGTTGGAGAAGGTGCCCAATCCCGGGCATAAGCGCGTCTGGCGGGTGTATGACCGGCGCAGGCGGGCCACGGCTGATCTCTTGAGCCTCGATGACGAGTCGCCCCGGGAGATGGATCGCTTGGTCCTGCGCCATCCGACAGATCACACCGCGTACCGCGTGTTCACGCAGCGGGAACTTGAAGAGATCGAGCCGCTTCTCGTGGACGTGTTGAGAGATGGGGCGTGGGTTTATGATGTCCCAACGATAGCCGAGATGCGCGAGCGTCGCCAGGCGGATCTAGAGTCTTTGGATCCCGGTGTGCGGCGGATTATGCACCCTCACATCTATCACGTCTCCCTCACACAACGGTTGTGGGACCTCAAGCAGTCATTGATCGAGTCCCTGCGAGAGGAAAACGCGGCAGCCTGAGGGACCGCGTTATGCTGACAAGTGACTCATTACCACAGTAGAGGCGAGATGATGAATCGATGGAACATTCCTCGCTTCTGTGGTAAAATAAACAGCTGATGGTATTGGATGCTTTTCCTGTGATCGTGGTAATCGGTGGAGGGCTGGCGGGGAGCGAGGCGGCTTGGCAGGCGGCCGAGCGAGGCGTGGAGGTGGCGCTCTACGAGATGCGCCCCGGCAAGATGACCCCGGCCCACGTCGGCGACCGGTTTGCCGAACTGGTCTGTTCCAACAGCCTGGGCTCCGATCTGCCCGACCGGGCGGCAGGACTGCTGAAGAACGAACTGCGCGCCCTGGGTTCCCTGGTGCTAGCCTGCGCTGACGTGACCCGCGTCCCGGCGGGCGGCGCGCTGGCGGTGGACCGGGAACTGTTCGCCGCCGAGGTAACCCGCCGCGTCACATCTCATCCCCACGTCCGGGTGATCCGTGAGGAGGTGACGACGGTACCGGGCGGCCCGGTGGTCGTCGCCACCGGCCCTCTCACATCCGAGCCGCTGGCCCGCTCTATTGCCGCCCTGACCGGGGAGGAACACCTCTATTTCTACGACGCCCTGGCGCCCATCGTAGCAGCCGACTCGATTGATATGGCGGTCGCCTTCCGGGCCTCTCGCTACGACCACGGAGATGCTGATTACATCAACTGCCCTATGACCGAAGCAGAGTATGGGCGTTTCGTCGAGGCGCTGGTGGGAGCGGAGCGCATTCCGCTGCGCGAGTTCGAGCAAGAAGAGGCTCGCTTCTTCGAGGGCTGCCTGGCGGTCGAGGTGATGGCGACGCGGGGACGGGACACCCTGGCCTTTGGCCCGCTCCGCCCGGTGGGGCTGACCGATCCGCGTACCGGAGCACGGCCCTATGCCGTGGTGCAGCTGCGCCAGGATAACCGGGCCGGGACGCTGTACAACATGGTGGGTTTTCAGACCAACCTGCGTTATGGCGAGCAGGAGCGGGTGTTCCGGTTGATTCCTGGGTTGGAGCGGGCCGAATTCGTACGCTACGGACAGATGCATCGTAACACATTTATCAACGCCCCGCTGCTGTTGGACGCGACGATGGGGTTTCGCGGACAGCCGGGACTGTTTTTTGCCGGGCAAATCACCGGGGTGGAGGGGTACGTGGGCAGCGTGGGCAGTGGCTGGATAGCCGGGGCCAATGCCGCCCGGTTCGTGCAGGG
>DSDT01000378.1 GCA_011048615.1 Chloroflexota bacterium
ACCCAGCCCGCCCTTTAATCCCGCCGCGTCCCCCCCGGTGATGTTCAATCCCTCTATCGTGGGGCTGACGTTCCCGGTGATGTATAACGCCCTTCCGGCCCCCTGCGCGTCCAGCGTCGTGGGATGGGCGTCGGGGTTGAGTGGGGCGGCGAAATCGAGATCGTACCCTCCCTGGATGACGACGCTCTTGTCCACGTACACCACCTGGGCCAGCCCTCCCTGCGTGTTGACGTCGGTGTAGACGCCGGTCGCCACCCGAATGATGACGCCATCAACGGCGAAATCTACCGCATCCTGGATGGTATCAAAGTGGCAGCCGCCGGAGCGGCAGACGGTGATGACGGCGCCTGGCGTCGGCGCCCAGACGGCGATGGTGTGGCTGCCCGAGACGGCGCCGCCAAAGTTGACGGCGCTGACGGTGACGGTGTGGGTGTCAGAGACAGCCCAGTTGAACGTGACGGTATCACTCAGGCCGCCGGAGTGGACCACCGGCGCTTGGCCCGAAGCCTGCCACGTGTAGGTGAGGGGCTGGGTTGCCGTGGTGGGGCTGACCGTAGCGACAAAGGTGTAATCCGACGAAGCCAGCCCTGTCGTCGGCCCATTCAAGGTCACCCCGGCCGGCGGCACGACGTATCGAACGGCCTGGGCCGCGTTCAACCGTCCCCAGCCAAAGTATTGATCCCACCCTTTCTTGTCCTCGTTTGCCGGGCCTACCTGATCCTCCGAGGTGACCTTTAACACGGCACGCAACTCTTTGACGGTAAAGCCAGGCCGCAGACCGTGAACCAGGCCCAGGACGCCGGCGACGTGAGGGGCCGCCATCGAGGTTCCGTCCCAAATGACGTACGTATCGTCCCACTTGGTGCTCAGTATGGCGGCCCCTGGAGCCACCAGGTCGATGTGGGACCCATAATTCGAAAAACTCCACCGGTCGTCGTACCGGTCCGTAGCGCCGACGGCGATGGTCTCGGTATACGCGGCCGGATAGTACATGGTGTCATTCCCGTCGTTCATCATCGAGACCACGATGGGCACATCGGCGTTGTAGGCGTAGCGCACGGCGTCGCGCAGTGGCTGGGAATAGTCGCTCCCTCCCATGCTCATGTTGATCACGTGGGCGCCGTTGTCCACCGCGTACTCGATGGCCGCGATCCACCAGCTATAGTATCCCCAATTGTCGCTGTTCAGCGCCTTGAGAGGCATGAGGCGGCACGCCGGGCAGACGCTGGCCATGCCAACGCCGTTGTTGGTGATCGCTCCCGCGATGCCAGAGACGTGAGTCCCGTGGCCGTGATCGTCCTGGGGGTCGGCGTCACTGTTGGCGAAATCATACCCCGCCACCACCTTGGTCGCCAGGTCCGGGTGATCCAGATCCACGCCCGTGTCAATGACCGCCAGCAAGGTGGACGTGAGGCCGGTGGTCACCTCCCAAGCTGCGAGGATGTCCACATCGGCTCCCACTTCGCCGCCGCTCTGCCCCGTGTTGTGCAAACTCCACTGATAAGGGAACCACTGATCGTTGGGCGCGCCGGCGCCATACCCGATGTAATCCGGCTCGGCGTATGCCACCAGCGGATTCGCGGCCAACGTTGCCAGCGCCGTCTCCAGGTCACTGGACGCCGGCAGCGTCAGCAGATAGATGTGCTCAAGTCCCAGACTCTGCTTCAACGCAGCGTCGCCGCTGCTCAGATCGAACAGCGGCGCCATGTCTTGCACACCCACGTGGGCCAACGTAGCGTCCAAGGAGGGGTGACCAGTGGGAGTTGATGGACTGGACAGTTCAGCGCGCAGTTTGATGATGATGCGCAAGGGGAGAGCGGCGTTCGCCCCCGGTCCAGGCCACAACGGAACCAATGCCAGCCCTAGGCTCAACACCAGTCCGATACGGCCAACACGATCCATCAAACGTTTCGTATCTGTCATTGCACCGCCTAAAGATTCTCGCTATCATCTCGATCAATTTGGTGTGTGCGGGCGGTGCAATCGTCCGCACAGACCTCGGTTTTCCTACTTGAGAAGATGCCGTCTCTTACTCATAGTAAACGGTTGCTGTAAGAGATGGGTGAACACTGGGTCAAATTATTCTTAAAAAATTATTATTCGACCCAGCGGTTTACTGATGAACCTTCCCTATTACAATTTTACCCTAGATGCGATAATCTGTCTATGGGAAATTGGTCCCGTTGAGGCGTCTCGGACCATCACTATCTTGCTGACAGGCCAGGCCGTCAGGATCATGGCGCTCCGGCCTGCCCGACGCTAGAGCCCTCGTCGGGATGAGGCAGATGGTTGACTATTGAAAACAGAAGTGATACACTGAGTATATCCGGGCGAGTCGAGCCGTTGGAGGGCAGCTTATGACTCTACGTATGAAAACTCTTGTCATTATCAGCGTGACGACCTTTAGCTTGATTCTGATCCTGTACGTCACCTCACAAACCCTCTTTCTGAACAGTTTTGTCGTGTTGGAAAAGCAGCTCGTCGCGCAAAAGATTGACCAGGTTCTCGGCGCATTGTCCGCCGAGATCCAGGACTGGGGCGCCCTGGCGGATGGCTGGGCTGCCCGGGACGAGACGTACGATTTCGTCGCCCATCCCTCCGATGCGTACGTTCAGTCGAATCTCACGGCTGAAGCTTTTGCCAACATGGGCCTCAATCTGATGTTGTTTTTCGATTCCAGCGGCGAGATGGTCTATGGCAGAGCGTTCGATCTGGACAGTCTCGAGCAGGTGACCATTCCCGCCAGTTTGCAGGGTCACCTGGACGGTGATGACCTGCTCCTACAACACGATCATCCGGAGAGCCAGGTCACCGGGCTGCTTTCTCTTGCTCGGGGGCCCATGATCGTCGCCTCTCGACCGATCTTGGACAGTGAGCGAGCGGGGCCCATCCGTGGAACGCTGGTTATCGGGCGCTACGTGGATGACGCAGAGATAGACCTGCTGGCCCGGGCGATGCATCTATCCCTCAGCCTACAGCAGATCGAGGGCGGTGCACCCCTCCCCTCGGATTTTCAGACCGCTCGCGCGTCCCTATCGCTGGAGAGTCCCACCTTTATTCAAAGTTCGGAATTCATCGCCGGGTACGCATTGATCGAAGACATCTATGGCCGGCCCGCTCTGATACTCAAAGTGAGATCGGCCAGGGATATTTATCGCCAGGGCCAGCTTCAAACGGTCTATTTGATGTCGGCGATTTTGGGGGTCAGCCTGGTGTTCGGCCTGATGACCATGGGACTGCTGGAAAAGATCGTCCTGTCCCCCGTGACGCGGCTCAACGCTGATGTCGGGCAGGTCGGGGCCAGCGGCGACCCCTCCGCTCGCCTGGCGGTGGTGGGCAGCGACGAACTGGCCAGCCTGGCCGCTTCGATCAACGATATGCTGGCTGCATTGGAGCAGTCCCAGCGCAATCTACGCGAGAGCGAGGAACGGTACCGCCTGCTGTTCAACAGCGGCAGTGACATGATATTCGTCGGTGGCATAACTCCTCAAAACCAGCCTGGCAGGCTCGTCGAGGTCAACGATGTCGCGTGCCAGCGGCTGGGATACACCAGGGATGAGCTGTTGAACATGCTTATCCTGGATTTGACGGCCTCTGAGAACTGGAACGACTTTCCCACGCTGGCCCACGATCTCTTGAATGCAGGGCAGGTGCTCTTCGAGATGATGGTTGTGGCCCGGGACGGCACCAAGATCCCCGTTGAGCTGAACGCTCATCTGTTCAATTTCGGTGCTCATCTGGCGGTGCTGGCTATCGCCCGTGATATCACCGAACGGAAACAGGCGGAAGAGGCGCTGAAGCGGCGCAACCGCGAGCTGACTACTCTCTACGAAGCGACCGCCGCCATCAGTTCCAACCTCTCCTTGACCGTCGTGCTGCGAACCGTGGCCGAGCAGATGACCCACGCCCTGAACTCGAGCGGGTGCGCGCTCTCTCTCTGGCATCGCGAGGCGGATGTGATCGAGACGTTGGTGGATTACAGTATTGCCTGGCCTGGCGAGACGGAGCCTCCGGGCACCATCTACAAACTGGCCGACTATCCCATCACGCGCCACGTACTGGAGCAGGGCGAACATGCCTTGATCCAGCACGACGATCCCCAGTCTGACGAGGCGGAAAAGGCTCTGCTAAAAGAGTGGGAGGCCTTCACCCTGCTTATGCTCCCTCTCGTCGCCCGGGATCAAGTTGTGGGCCTGGTGGAGCTGATAGACGACGTGCGTCCCCGCGACTATACACTGGTCGAAGTGCGGCTGGCCGAGAGTCTGGCCGCTCAAGCCGCGGTCGCCATCGAGAATGCCCGGCTGTACGAGCAGGCCCAGCAAGAGATCGCCGAGCGCAAACGGGCGGAACGGGAGTTGCAAGAGAGCGAGGAACGGTTCCGCAGCCTGGTCGAATCTATGGACGATATTGTGTTCACCCTGGACCGCCAGCAGCGCTACACGGGAGTTTTTGGCCATTGGATTGAGCGCGGCGGCATGTCGGCCGAGATGTTTCTGGGAAGATCGGCTCCTGGCATCATAGCGCCGGAGAACGCCAGTCTGCACGAAGCGGCCAACCTTCAGGCCTTGGAGGGGAAAAATGTCGTCTACGAATGGTCGGCTGGGGGACCGGAGGACGTCAGGTGCTTTCAGACTTCCCTGTCGCCGCTCCTGTCCCCTGATGGAACCATCGCCGGGGTTGTGGGGGTGGGGCGAGACATCACCGCGCTCAAGCGCATGGAGCAGGCCCTGCGGAAATCAGAACAGCGCTTCCGAGACGTGGCCCGCACTGCCGGCGATTGGATTTGGGAGGTGGATGCCCAGGCCCGTTATACCTACACCAGCCCGATGGTTGAACAGGTGCTTGGGTACACACCGGAGGAGATGGAGGGCCGTTACATTTACGATTCGCTGCGCGATGAGGAGCGGGAAGAACTCGGACTGCTATCACAAGAGTTCCGACATGGGCAGAAATCGTTTCTCAGGCTCGTCAGCGAGCACATCCACAAGGACGGTCACCTGGTCGTTCTAGAGACCAGCGGACTGCCGATGGTAGATGCGCAGGGCAACTTGATAGGCTACCGGGGGGTCCATCGTGACGTCACGGCCCAGCGCCGGTTGGAGGAGCGAGTGGCCGCCGTCTATACCCTGGGTCAAGAGTTGGTGTTGGCCAGGGTCGAGCAGGCGGTAGCCCAGGTAGCAGTGGACGCCGCTCGACTTTTGTTGCAATGCCATGTGTGTGGGTTGTGGCTGGTGGACAAGGAGGGAACGAATCTGGTCCGGCGGGCCGTCTGGACCGCTGACTCTCCACCCCCGACCCAGTCGCTCTCCCTGGAGGATGGCCAGGGACTCGTCGTGTCAGTAGTCCGCACGGGGGAGGCGATCTACCTGCCCGACACGCGGATCGACCCGCGCTACGTAGATGACAACCTGGGGAGTCTGACGGTGCTATGTGTACCCCTCCGGCTCGAGGAGCGCATCATCGGCGCCCTCCACGTCGAAAGCTGGCGGCGAGATGCTTTCGATCCGGGAGATCAGCGCATCTTTTCCACCCTGGCCACCCAGGTGTCCATCGCCATCGAAAATGCCCGGCTGTACCAGGCGGTGACCCAGCAGCACGAGCGGTTGCGCGCCCTGGCCACCCGGTTGACCGAGACCGAGGAGACAGAGCGAAAACGGTTGGCCCGGGAACTGCACGATCAGATCGGACAAAATCTGACCGCCCTGGGCATCAATCTGACCATTTTGCAATCCCACATCCCGGACGAGACGGCCGAGGCGGCGTACAGCCGACTACATGACTCGCTGGCTTTGGTCAAACAGACAACCCAGCGGGTCCGCAACGTGATGGCCGACTTGCAACCGCCGGTGCTGGAGGATTACGGGTTGGTGGCCGCGCTGCGCTGGTACGGCGCCCAGTTCGCCTCGCGGATGGGGATCCCTGTCACCGTCGAGGGGGAGGAGACCGAGCTCAGATTGTCCGCTCCCGTCGAGAACGTCCTGTTCCGTATCGCCCAGGAGGCGTTGACCAACGTGGCGAAACACGCGCAGGCTAATCAGGCTACCATCACCGTGGAGATGGAGGGCCAGGGGGCGCGCCTGGTCATCACCGACGACGGGATCGGGTTCGATCTCGCCCGCGTCTCCGCCCCTGGCGAACGCCACGGATGGGGGCTGCTCACCATGGCCGAGCGTGCCGAGGCGATGGGCGGCTCATTCGACATCCAATCCACTCCTGGACGGGGCACACAAATCGTGGTGGAGGTGACGTGATGACTATCACTGTGTTTCTGGCCGATGACCACGCCGTGGTGCGGGATGGGCTGCGGTTCCTGCTGGACGCACAACCGGATATCGAGGTGATCGGCGACGCATCCAATGGTCGGGAGGCCGTGCAGCGAGTCCTGGAACTCGAACCCGACGTTGTGATCCTGGATATCGCCATGCCCGAATTGAACGGCATTGACGCCGCGGCGCAGATCTCGGAGCTGTATCCGCCGGCACGGGTCATCATCCTCTCGATGCACTCTTCCAGCGAGCACATTTTTCGGGCCTTGCAGGCCGGGGCGCGGGGATACTTGGTGAAGGAGTCGGCCGGCCTCGAGGTGGCCGAGGCGGTGCGCACTGTGGCGGCCGGGCGGCGCTACATGAGCCAGGAGATCTCGGACGTGATGATCGAGGATTACGTCCGTCAGCGCGAGGTGCAGAGTCCTCTGGCCAGTCTCAGCTCTCGGGAGCGCGAGATCCTGCAATTGGTCGTCGAGGGCAAGTCGAGCGCCGAGATCGCCGACATCCTGTACCTCTCTCCCAAGACGGTCGGCACGTACCGCAGCCGCTTGATGCAAAAGCTGGGCATCAATGATCTGCCCACTCTGATCAAGTTCGCCATCCAGCACGGGCTGACCCCCCTGGAGTGAGTGGGGGGCAAAGAGTCCAGCTTTTCTTACATCACATCCTTGACTCTCCTGACAGACGAAGGGGCAGTTTTATGGTATAATAGTACAACTCCCCTGAAAAAAGGGGCGATGGTTCATGGGCAGAACGGATGCCCAGGACTGGTTTCTTCGTGGGCGACTCTCGTGTTTTTCAGCAAGCAAGAAAGGAGAATCGAAAATGGCTTACCTAGAACATTCGACTGTAGGACGAAGGGGTCATCTGGGGCTCTCTGTCCTGGGCGGCCTGGCACTGCTGGCGGCTGTGCTGCTCGTGATCGTGACTATGAGCGCCACTCCCCCAGTAGCCCGCGCCGACCCGATTGAGCCGCCAGGAGGATACCCCAAGCTCAGCCTGTCGGTCAAGACCGTGACGCCCACGCTGGCCGCCACGGGCGGCGTGACGCTCTACTATACCATCCAGATTCAGAACACGGGCGCCTACACTGCCTTTGACGCTACTCTCACCGACATCTTCCCCGCCGGCACTACCTACAATGGAGATGCCTCCTCCAGCGTTCCGACCGTCACCGTCACCAGCGACACGCTGACCTGGGTCGGCGACGTGGGCTTTGACGCCACCGTCGTCGTCAGCTTTAGCCTTTCCGTGGACCCAACCTTGAGCGGCACAGTGCGCAACATGGCTGTCATCAGCCATCCCCTCATTCCCCATCCCGTCGCCGCGACGGCCGAGACGGTGGTCACCGATCATCCCATCTTGACCATCGAGAAAAGCTCGGCCCCCGCCAAGCCAGGGGCCGACAAGCCCCTTATCTACACCCTCGTCGTCGCCAACATGGGCCAGCCGGCGGTCAACCTGCCTATCACCGTCACCGACCGGGTGCCGGCCAGCACGACCGTGCTCGCCGTTGGCGGGGGAGGCACGACCGATGGCAGCGTCGTCACCTGGACCCGGACGGTCTCGCTGGACCTGGGGGACACCCTCCCCTTCACCTTTAGCGTCACGGTGGGGGATGTGCCCAGCGGCACGGTGATCGCTAACGACGAGTATCGAGTCGCCAGCCCAGAGACCGGCGTGACGGCCGGGGAGCCGTATACCGTCACCATCGTCGCCCCGATCTTTTTGCTCTCCAAAGAGACGTGGCCCGATCCTCCCGGCTCCAACCGGGAGATGACCTACATCCTGACGTTGGTCAACGTGGGATCCCTGGCCGAGAGCCTCGTCATCACCGACCGGGTGCCGGCTGGCGTCACCTACGTGCGGGGAGGGAGCGAGTCGGACGGCGTCGTCTCCTGGACCTACCCCCGTCTGGATACCGGGCAGGCCGCTCAATTCACCTACACCGTCTACATCAGCGACGTGATGGGGGTGTCCATCGTCAACGCCGATTACTGGGTGTGCAGCGCTGAGGAGGTGTGTAAACCCGGCGAGAGGGTCACCAGCACCGTCAGGGGGCCGACCTTCCAGGTGCGTGCTTTCCTGGACCCCATCGCCAAGAAACCGGGCGGCGGGCCCGGCACGTCGGTCACCCCCACGCTGGTGCTGCGCAATCTGGGGCCGGGCAATGCCCTGGATGTTTACGCGCTGCTGGCATTCGGGGACATTAGCGTGGCGCAGGGGGGAGATCTGCGCACGATTCCCCCCAGTGCGTGGCCGTTCCCCCGGGCGACCTGCCCCAGCGCGAGTTACGACAAGTGCTACAGTTGGATCGGCGACCTGGGGCATGGAGAGACCATCACGTTTACGACGGTCGAGCCGCAGACCACCATCGGCGGCGAGGAGGGCAGTACCATCACGGCCACCCTGATCGTCACCGACGAGTTGAGCACTGCGACCACCTCGCCCATCACCGGCACGGCCATCGGCAAGATCACCCACCTGGCGAACCTCAACTTGCGCAAGACCGCGCCGCCGGTCATCGGGCGCGGCCAGGTGATGACCTATAGCATTGACGTCTGGAACAGCGCCATGGCCACCGACGCCCCCAATCCCTACCTGCTGGACTTTGTGCCGCTGAACGTCCAACTCATCACCTCCAGTATCAGCCACGGGGGGACGGTCAGGACCGTGAGCGGCACGTTGGGAACGATGCAGGTCATCTCGTGGACGCTGCCTGCCCTGGGAACCGGCGCGCGGCTGGAAGAACCGCGCACCTTTGCCGTGCGCGTGAACGACGGCCTGGTGAGTGGCACCCAGATCGTCAACCAGTGGTATACCGTGAACTGGTACGAGAACGACCCCACGTACGTCGGTTGGAAGACGAACGCCGGCGGCCCCGTCACGACGACCGTCAAAGAGATCGGATTGGTGGATTCCTACAAGTTGGTCACGCCGACCGTCGCGTCCCCCGGGCCGGGCAACGTCCTGACCTATACGCTGCACATCGTCAACTCTGGCCCGCTCTCGCTGACCGGCGTCACGGTCTACGACTGGCTGCCCTGGCAGTCCAGCACCTACCAGCGGGACGCGGTCGCCAGCGCCGGGCAGATCGTCAGCGACATCGTCAGCATCCAGTGGGAGGGGGACGTGCCAGCCTTCTCGGCGCAGGTGGTGACGTTCACCGTGCTGGTGGACGCGGACTATCGCGGCCTCATCACCAACACCGCCGTTATCAGCCACCCCGACCTGTTGGAGGCTGTGCTCGTCGATGCGGTCGCCTACATCACCGACGAGCCGGTGCTGCAAATCACCAAGTCTGCCTCGCCTGACCCGGTGGACCAGGGCGCGGAACTGGGGTACACGATTCGCGTGACCAATCTGGGTCAGCAAGCGACTAACCTGGTCATCACCGATGTGCTGCCGGCCAACACCACCTACGTCGCCGGCGGCAAGTTGGTGGGGAACTATATCCGCTGGCAGTCCTCGGCGCTGGGGCCGGGCGAGAGCCGTCAGTTCAGCTTCCAGGTACTCGTCGGCAACGTACAAGAGGTCGTCAACCGTGATTACGCCGTCACGTGCGCAGAGGGGGTGTTCGCCGCCGGCGCGCCGGTCGTCACGCGCGTCCGGGGTGGGGGGACGATTTTCCTTCCCCTGGTGATGAGAAACGGTTGATCGCCGTCGAACACCGTCACGTATCAGAACTTGCCTCCCGCGGGCGCATCACTCCCGATGCAGCTGGCGGGAGGCTTTGACGTTTCGTCAGGTTTGACCCCCAGCCCCCAATCGCACAACTAGAATCGTATGTAGGGCGGGTTGGCAATCCGCCAGGGACGCGGAATACCATTCCGCGCTACATTGGAATCCCCAGCCGTTCTTTACGAGATTCTTGGCAAGAGGCGCCGAGTGTCTAATTTGCCTTACACCAACAGTCAAACTCTCCCGACAGACATGGCTCGTGCTCTCTGGTAAAATCTAGATAGAAGTGATTGTCTGTCTCGATGGATGAGGGAAGCTTGAACCCAGGAAATGGTGAGGTAAAGTGACATGAAAACCAATCGCAATCCATTCTCGAATCGCCCGACGATACTCGAGTTACGTCATTGCTTTCAGCGAATTGGGTCATGCCTGCTCCGCCGAGAAGGGCGCAGCCAAGGTCAAGGGATGTTGGAATTCGCCTTGATTCTGCCCGTCCTGTTGTTGGTGATGCTGGGCACCATCGAGTTTGGATACGTCTTTGCCGTCTACAGTGGGCTGTTCAACGCCGCTCGAGAGGGGGCCAGGTATGGGATCGTCAATCCTCAGGACGTGGTTGGGATCATTGGACAGGCCCGGGACAAGGTCTTTTTCGTTGACCCCAACGCCGTGAATATCACGATATCTTATGACCGGGGTCCCGGCTCTGGGGTATTCACCAGCACTACCAACGTCCAAATCGGGGATCGCGTCATCGTGCACATTGATTATGATCTGCCCACCATCACGCCGGTCATTCAGCCTATCGCCTCCACCCTGCGCGTAGAGACGGAGGCCGCGCGGACTATTACCACGCTGGGTGAACTGTCCGCCTGGGGGCCTCCTTCCCCCACTGGTGGGGGAGGTGGCGGGGGTGGCGGAGGCGGCACCCCGGGCGATAGTGACGGCGATGGGATACCGGATGGTGAGGATAACTGTCCCTTTGTCTTTAACCCCGACCAGGCCGATATGGACGGGGATGGCGTCGGGGATGCGTGCGATAACTGCGTCACCGTCGTCAACCCCGATCAGACCGATACGGATGGGGATGGGGTCGGGGATGCGTGCGACACCAACAACGCCGCCCTCCAGATCGGCGTCACCGTCAATCCCGAGTCGGTCTATCCGGGCGATGCGGTGCAGTTCACCTACGTCGTCACCAACGTCGGCGCGGTGGAACTGACGAACGTGACCGTCGTGGACAGCCTGGGCAACACCATCATCATCGGCGCGATGGCGGCCGGCGACGTGGTCTCTCAGAACGTGACCGAGAGCGTGGACGCGACCATGACCAACACCGCTACTGCCAGCGGCGAAGATCCCCTGGGGGGGACGGTCAGCGATTCCGACAGCGCTACCGTAACCGTCCTCGGTCCGGCCCTGAACCTGACCGTCGAGGTCAGGCCGCAGCTCATCTCTCCCGGCGATCAGGTGGTCTTTACGTACACCGTCGAGAACACCGGCGACACCGACTTTACCACTGTCAGCGTCGTGGACGGCTTTGGCACCACCCTCAACACCCAGAACCTGGGGACCGGTCAGACCGTGTTCTGGCGAGTGCCCTACCAGATTTTCACCACCACCACCAACTATGTTGTCGCAACCGGCACCGATCCGCTGGGCGGCACGATGAGCGACGAGGACAATGCCACCGTCTACGTCGTCACGGATATGGATCCCATCGTCATTCAGGGCACGTTGTACGAAGGGGACACCGTGGTGGCCGGGACGGCCCAGGCCGGGCAGACTGTCAGAATCCGCGATCTGATGAGCGACACTTTTCCCTCTCTCAGCGTCAACGTCCAGGTGGATGGAACGTTCGAGTTCACGAATCTGCCGCCCCTGGTGGCTGGTCACGTCATCGTGGTGGAGGGGTATGGGAAGTGGGATTCGGCTACCGTGCGCGCCATCGGCGGCAGCTTTGACCCCATCATCATTCAAGAGCCGCTCTGCCACGCCGATCAGATCATTGAGGGCAGCGCCGAGCCGGGCCAGCAGGTCACCCTCATCATCACCGCTACCGGCTACCAGGACAGCGCCACGGTGGAGGCGAATGGGGATTTTCTGTTCACTCTGCCGGCTGGCCAGATGCTCCAGGAGGGGCAGGCCGTCGGGGTGAGTGGATATGGTGAGAGCGCATCGGTCATCGTTGGGAGCTGCACCACCAACCCGTACATCGTCATCGCCCCCCAGTGCGGCGACGCCGCCCCGGACGTGACCATCCACATTGATGGGTTCAACTGGCCCACCCATCCGAACAAGCGCACCCTCAAGCTCTATTGGGATGGCGCCTTGAAGCAGAGTTTCCCCTCCACCAACGCGAGTTTCAGCACCGACATCACGGTGGACGTGACGGAGGGATTGCACACCGTTCGGGCCGAGGTTGTGTACGATAAGCAAGGTGTGGAGAATTGGTACGAGATGACCTTTATCTCCCCGTGCCCCAAACCGAACCTGGTGATCACTGATTTGAGCCTGGTGACGACGGAGCCGATCTCAACCTACCAACCGCTGGACTTTAGCGTGACGGTGGTCAACACCGGCACCCGCCCGGTCAATAACCTGTTCTGGGTGGACCTGTACGACGCAGAGCCGGCGCCGGATCAGACCGGCATCGCCTGGGCCGCCGTGAGCAGCCTGGGGGTTGGAGAAAGCACCACGCTGATCGTCACCCTCTCGGATGGGTTCGACGCTGTTGACACTTACCAGGTCTGGGGGCTGGCCGATTCCTGGAACCAGGTGATCGAGTTGGACGAGGGGGATAACAGCGCTGGCCCCATCACGGTGAACGTGACCGAGATCGGGACACCGCCGCCCACGTCCACCATCACCACCACCGTCGGCACCATCGCCGGCGAGACGTGGGTCTCGCTGACCGGCAACCCGGTGCCCCACGGGCGAGCCACGGTGTGGTGCGTGGACGACGCTGGCGAGCAGGTCGCCTCGACCACCTCGGACGCCACGGGCTGGTACGAACTGACCGACCTGCCGGTCGGTGTCTACACCGTGCTGGCCGAGACCTGGATTGATGGCATTCGCTACTCGGGCGCCGTCGCCAACGTCGCCGTCCTCGAAGACCAGACCACGGTAGCGATCGTGATTATGAATTAGCGACTTGTCAAGACGGATGAGGATTGGGATGAGACAGAGTTTAGGATCACCAGCCCCCTTAGTGGGAAGAGATCAAAAGAGGACATCGGTCCGCCGGTGGATGGGCGTGCTGCTGGCCCTGCTGGTGGGAGGACTGGTGGTCGGCACGTCTCTGGCAGCCGCCGGCTCCGACCCCGATTGGCTGGCGTCGGCGCCGAAGAACATTTCCTCAAGCCCGCTGGACCTGGCCTGGCAGCCGAACATTGCGACCACCGCGTCCGGGGAGATGGTCGTGGCGTGGAGCGATCAACGGTTGGGAGCAGAGTCGGGGGATGAGCCGCGGAACATTTACGTGATCGCCTCGGACGACGACGGGCGAACCTGGACGACTGCCCCGATGACCGTCGCGGCGACTGCGGAGAACTCTTTTGCGCCCAACCTGATCGCCGTCCAGGAGCGAATCTTTGTCGTCTGGGTGGACGGCGCGCCGCCCTCCGCACTCTACGAGGCCGAGAGAATCGCGCCCGACACGTGGGAGAGGCGCGGGATTCCCAGCCCGGCTTCCCTGATCAACACGCACTCGGACGTGGTCTATGGCGCCGGCCATCTGCACGTCGTCTTTAACGCCGGGACCTATAATGTACCGGACATTCTCTACGCGGCCCGGCCCTTGACGGCGACGACCTGGCCCACGGCCACGGTGGCCTTTACGCACACTGCCCTGTTGGGATCGGCGAATCCGAGGCTGGTCATCAGCCCCGACGAGACCGTTCTGCACATGGTGTGGGAAGAGCGCGCCTCGTCCAACTTGCGGAGCATTATGTATATGAACGGCGAACTGAGTGGTGAGGGGGTAAACTGGACCACTCCCACTCAGCTTTCGACAGGCGGGACGCTCTCCTTCTGGCCCGACATTGCCAGCGACAGCCAGGACAATCTGTACGTCGTCTGGGGAGAGAAGGGAACCGAGGGGGCATACGTGCGATATGCCTACCGTGACGCCGCTGCCGGCTCGTGGACCATCCAGGGTCAGGCGATTGACGCTGATCCTGTCACGGTCAACGAACTGCTGCCCACCGACATCATCCCCCGTTTGGCCCTGCGGGAAGAGAGCCAAATGACGAGGGCGTGCGTGGTTTGGTACGGGTTTCGAGAGGGGGCAACGGCGCTGGCGGAAGAGGTCCTGTTGAGCTGTTCCACCGACCGGGGGCAGACCTGGTCGGCGCCGGTGAACGTCTCGCGCACAACAGGCGAGGACGATATATCCATCGCGCCAGCCATCGCCTTTGACGCGCAAGGACAACTGCACAGTGTGTGGCAGGAACACGTCGGCGGCAGCATCACCCGCAATTACGAGATTTACCACGCCTACGCGTACTACACCGTGTTTATGCCGCTGGTAGTAAAGAACTGGAGTTAGGGACGATGTTGGGAAAGGGAAGGCAAGACGGTCAATACGACGGCGAGCTGAACCCCGAGCGGGGTGGCGAGCCGCAGGCCGGGCAACCTGTCGAGCGAAACCAAGCGCAGGGCAGGTGGACCCGCTGGCAGGCGCTGTTGGTGGTGGGAGTGGTCATAGACCTGCTCTTGATGGGATATGTCGTCTACTTGTTATGGAACAAATCGAATTCGCCCACCCTCACCACGGTCGTTGCACCTCCACCCGCCACACCAACGCAGGTGAGCGTCGAACTGTGGAATGCCTACGGCGAGGCCCTCCTGGCAGCCCGCAAGCAGGCCGAGGATGCCACCCTCGTATCCGCTGCCACTCAGTGGCAGGAAGTGGACGAAAACGTGCTGCTCGATGGAACCCCAACCTGGTCGTTCGTGTTTTACTCTCCATCCAGCCATCATTCATTTGATATCGTTGTGAACGGAAAAAAGACCCAGGTCGTGAACGAGGTAGAATTAAGAGCCTCTCCCCGCGTGATGCCGGTGGGAGGTTGGCGTTCCGGCCCTAACGACGCACTGTTGGTATTCCTGGCCTACAGTGGGCGCGCATTTCTCGGCGAACATCCCCAATCCATCGTCAATCTCCACCTGGGGAAACACGAGACGGGGCGAACGGTCTGGAGCATCGTCGCTCTGGACCCGCAGGACAAGAGTGTGTACTCGCTGCTGATAGACACTGAGACGATGCAAGTTCTATCCTCTAGCGCTTGGCTAATTATGGAGGTACGAGATGAAACATAAACGACAGCACACACGGCAAGAAAAAGAGAAGGGACAAAGCCTGGTCGAGATGGCGTTGGTTCTGCCCATTATGCTCATCATTCTGGCGGGCGTGCTCGAAGTCGGGCGGCTGTACTATGTGTACGTCGCGGTCAGCGACGCGGCCGGTGAAGGAGCGAATTATGCCGCCGTCTTTCCCGATCCCGCTCATCGGACCGAACTGACTCAGCGCGTTCAAGAGGCCAGCGGCGGCCTGGTGGTGATTGACCCCAGCCTGATCCAGGTCGACTGTCCGAACGTGGCGTCTGGAAACCCCGTCACTGTGACGGTCGGCTATACCTTTACCGTGGCCGCTCCCTTTGCCCACATTTTTATACCGGATGGAGAGATCATTCTAAATGCCACCGCTACGGGGGCCATTCTATCTGGCACCGGGGGATGATTCCCACCGGGGCCGTAAGGAGCTAGGAGGTGTGATATGAAGACAGAAATGAAATCGAATCAAGAACAGGGCCAGGTGTTGGTCATCATGGTTTTTGGGCTGATCCTGCTGCTGGTCATCGCCGGGTTGGCGATTGACGGGGGGACCGTCTTTCTCGAGCGCCGGCGCATGCAGAACGCGGCCGATGCCGGGGCTTTGGCCGGAACGCGGCAGTTGGCTCAATCTATTTGCGGCGAGGAATCGGCCGCCGCCACCGACGCCGCCGTCTTTGACGCAGTCAGTGAATACGTCATTGACCGGAATCACGCCGGCGGGTTCGAGGCCAGCTATGTCCGTTTCGAGGGTAGAAACGTGGTCCAGTTCAGCCCGCGCGTGCTGGTAGGCAGCGGCGTGGTTCCTAACGGGGCCGCCGGCGTCGCCGTCACCGCCACCGTCACCCGCTCGACCTACTTTATGACGCTGGTCGGCATCCACGAAGCCGGCGCTGCCGCCCCGGCCACCGCCGTGACGGGTCCACCCCTGATGATGGGTGGTCTGCGGCCCTTTGGCGTGCCGAATGAACTGGCGAGCACCGTCCCGGTCAACTCGGGCGCCGACAGCTGCTTCACCCTGAACTTTCGAGCCAACTGCAAGAACGACGACGATTGTACCGTAGAGTACATTGACGGGCATAGCTCTGCCCACCGGGGCTGGATGAACTTTGACTTTATCTGGCAACACCGCGAATACTCGGGCTGGCCGCGCGCCCTCGATAACACTACCAACGCCAACGTGCTGGCCGATTGGATGGAGAATGGCTGGGACGGCACCCTCTACGCCGACTGCATGTGGAGCGAGGGCTGTTACAGCGGGGATTACGTGGACGCCAAACCCGGCCAGACCCAGAGTGTGTTCTGGGCCACGCCGATAGACGAGCTCTTCTACGTGCCCATCTACGACGCAGTCCCGGACTGCCCCGACAAGGGAAAGCCCCTCGATATCGTAGCTCCCTACCCGGAGGATCCCTATCCCGGTCCAAGGGGGGACGAAGCTTGTAGTGGTGGTCAAACCCCCGCCTATTACCACGTGGTCGGATTCGCGGGGGTGATCGTGCCCCCGGGCGGCGTCGCCCACGGGGGTGGCAATGGCAGTATCACGGTCTGCCTGCAAGAGACGATTATGGGCCAGGGGCAGCCCAGCCCGAACAATGGGTTCGGCCACGATCCGTGCAGTACCCGTACCATGGTCGTTGTGCTCTGGAAGTAGTAGCAGATTGGAAGCGGGTACAGAAAAGAGCCCGGTCCGGGGCGGATGCCCTGGACCGGGCTCTTGCTTTCCAATCTAATTCAACACGTGGGCGAAATCGGCTGGAGTGACGCCTGGGCTTTCGATGCCGTGCGTCTCGTAGAATTGGGTCACTCTCTGTTCCGTCTCCTCCAACGGCACGCCCACCAGCGCCGTCTCGAGGTCCGCCAGCCGCTCCGCCGGGTAGAGGAAGAAATCGCCAGAAAGTTCCACGTGGCGAATGATGCCTTCCTCGACCTGGACGACGGCCCGGATCAAGCCTCCCGCTGCTTTGTACATCTTGTGCCGGACCTCGACCCCCTCGCGGATTTTGACTTTGCGCTCTTCCCGCTGCGGCCGGCCGCGGAACAACCACTCGTCGGTGAGGAACTGGGCCGCCAGTTCGTCCGTCTTGGCGCGCCACTCGTCGTCTACCGCCGTGTGTTCCTCCAGCGGGCCCACCGTCTGGGCGAATTTCTCCGCCATCAGAGTCCACAACTCGTCTGTCGGCGGCGCGTCGCCAATCTCGCGCTTGATGGTAGAAAGGTTCTCGTAAATCGTCTTGTAGACCTTGTCCCGGAACTTTTCGTCGGGCACCTTGAGCACACGGGCCATCATCTCGTAATCAAAGTCCACGATCAGGTTGCCGACAAAGACAATATACTCCCCGATCTCGCCCACGCCGGTGCCAGAGACTTTGCGGTTGTTCGCCACAATGTCGTTGACCGGTTTGTACTCGGCCGGGATGCCCAACGCCCGGTAGGCCTCGATGGGGGGCTGGAGAAACTGGCGGGTGAACGCCGTTTTGCCTACTGGAACCAGCGGGTTGTCCTTGTGAATGATGAGCTGCCAAAAGAGCTGCGCGCCATCCAAATAGACCGCCCCGCCGCCCACCTCACGCCGAAAGACGGGAATGTCGTGCTCGCGGCAGTACGCTATGTCCACTTCTTGCTGGGCGTCCTGATGGTACCCAATGCACACATAGGGAGAACTGGGAGAAAGCAGGATCAAGCCCTCTCGTCCCAGGCGCGGTAACGCGTGGTAGAGGAGTTGGGAATCCTGCCAGGGCACACTGCCAAGGCGATAAAGATGCATCAGGGTCTCCTACGACTCGCCTGCCAAAGCTTTTTTGATCTCGCCCAGCAATTCGTCGGGCTTGATAGGCTTTTCTAGAAACGCCTTGACTGGCATCCACGTTGGGTCGGGGCTATAGTCGAAGGAAAAATCTATCACCTTTTTGACCCCAGAGAGAATGATGACCGGCGTATCCCGCAGGACAGGGTTCTCGTGCAGCCGCCGCGAGACCTCGATCCCATCCGGCCCCGGAGGGCCAGCGAACATGACGTCCAACAGGATCAGGTCTGGTCTGATTTCCTCGGCCAGATCCATCCCCTTCTCTGTCTGATAGGCATACGCTACCTCGTAGCCTACGCTCTCCAACAGGGTCTTGACCGTGTCCACCAGTTGGACATCGTCGTCAACAACCAAAATAGTTTGCTTCTCGGACATTGTATGACCTCCTAATTGAATGTAGCTGTTTGGTCTAAAGACTTGCTTGGCACCGACTTGGACAAACTAAAGCTGAACTTGACCCACTCGCCCACTTTGGAGTCAGCCCATATCTCTCCTCCGTGTTTTTCAATGATCTCTTTACAAATATACAATCCCAACCCGGTTCCTCTCTTGGTCGCGTATCGAGGGCTATCCAGGCGGCTGAACTTTTTGAACAACAGGCCCATCTTTTCAGGTGGAATGCCGTCGCTATCGTTCTGCACACTCAGCACCACCTGGCCGTTGCTGACGTGGGCATCCAGAATGATTTGCCCCCCCTCCCGACCGTACTTGACCGCGTTAGACAATAGATTGTCGTACACGATGCGCAAGAGATTGCCGTCGGCGTACACCTCGGCATCATCGGCGATGTGATCTACCACCCTCATCTGGCGGGCCTGCATCTCGCGGCCCAGGCTTTCAACGACCGGCTGGATGACCTCCCTGTGCAGCGCCACCTGGCCTTTTCTGACGTCCAGTTCCCCCTTCTCCAGACGGGAAAGATCGAGATAATTCTTGATCATATCCTCAAAATAGTCCAGGCTCTGCGCCACAGATTCGAGACTCTTTTTCTGGGCCGGGCCCAGCTCTCCCAGATACCCGTCTTTGACCGTGTACAGGCTCATCATGGCGGAAGTGAGGGGGTTTTTTAGCTCGTGGGTGACAAAGCCCAACATCTCGATATAATTCCGATTGATGACGCGCAGCTCGTTGCTCAAGTCTTGCAGCTCTTGCTGCCGCTGCTCAAGCTCTCGATGCTGATTTTCCAACTGTTCCGCCATATCGTTGAACGAAACAGACAGATCGGCCACCTCGTCCTTGCCCCTGACCGCAACCCGGTGAGCCAGGTCCCCGCTGGAAAGCTGTTTCGTCGCTTCAGACAGTTGATGAAGCGGCCTCAATACACCTCGAATCATAAAGTAATAGACCACGTAAGCAAACGCCATGCCTAACAGAGTGATCGAGATATAGAGCACCACGGCCCGCGTGCGCATGTCAAGGTACTTTTGCTCCAACTCGCCCACATAGAGCATCCCGATAATGTTGCCGTCCGGATCTTGAATGGGATCGTACTGGGAGAGATACCACCGATCCACCACGTAGGCCCGGCCAGTCCACGAATATCCTTCCTTCAACACCTGGTCGGCCACCTCTTTCGAGACGCGGGTGCCGACCGCCCGACGGCCCTGCGTATCCAGCACGTTGGTCGAAATCCGCATATCCCCCATAAAGATGGTCGCTGTGCCAACCGGCTTGCCCTTGTAATACTCGTCGGCAAAGACCGCGTCTCGGATGCGATCCACTTTTTCGGCCGCCCCGTTCAACAGGCTGCCCATCTGGAGGATGCCGATCAGACGCCCATCTTCGAAGACAGGCACCGCTGCGCCGGACCACATGCCCCGCGGCTCGCCGCCGACCGCCAGGCAGCGCTCGGTCAATCCATCCCCCTCGGTGTCCAGCCGCTCCAGCTCGATGATAATGCTCCCGGTACAGCTCTGCTGGCTGGACATCACGCAGCGGACCATCGGGTCGCCCAGCAAACTATCCCCCGAATTGTAAGGGAAACGGGAGCGCAGGATGACCGTTCCTCCAGGAGTCATCAGGTTCAGAATGTCCATCTCCTGCTCCCGACGGACTGCCTCCAGATATTTCTGCGTCGAGGCCGCCAACGCCGGGTTCTTTGGATCCAGCAGCAACATTCTGACCACCTGATCCTGGGCCAGGATTTCCAGCGCCGCGTTGATACGCGCGGTCTTGGCGTTGTGAATCTCCCACGCGGCCCGGGTATAGATTTTGATCCGGTTCTCGGCCTCCAGGATGATGGTCTGGCCTGTGTAATACACACTGATGAAGGCAATGCTGATGGCCAGCGTCGCAAAGACGATGATCGTCCCCAAGTTGAACTTGGTTTGTAGTTTCATATTGAATCACAACTCGATCAGCATCGTCTGGACAGCGCAAAAGAGGAATGGAGTTCGGGCTGGACGCGCCCGCGCTCGTCGTTTGAGCAGAATCGCGCGGTCCAGCCCGCTCCAAGTATAACGATGAAACCCTACTTACCGGCCTCTGCGCGATTGCCGTAGAGCCACCAGTAAATAAAGCCGACGAAAAAGGCCCCGCCGACGATGTTGCCGAGGGTAGCGGGAATCAGGTTGTTGAAGATGAACTGCCCCCAGGTCACGTTGGCCCCGTTGAAAATACCCGTCGGGACAAAGAACATGTTGGCGATGCTGTGCTCGAATCCCAACGCTACAAAGGCCATGATGGGGAACCAGATGCCCCAGATCTTGCCGGTGATGTCGTCGGAGGCGACGGCCAGCCAGACCGCCAGGCAGACCAGCCAGTTACACCCGATGCCGCGCCAGAAGACGGCCATCCAGCTCATATTGACCTTGCCCTCCGCAATCGCGCGGACCGAGCTGAGGTAAGGCTCTCCAGTCACGAGCCCGCTCAGGGTCGCCAGGAAGAGCGCCACGAACAGCGAGCCGATAAAGTTGCCGGTGTAGGCCAGTGCCCAGTTGCGGAGCAACCCGCTCCAGGAGGCCTTTCCAGACATCACGGCCGGGATGGTGCAGGCGGTGTTTCCGGTAAAGAGTTCGGCGCCGGCGATAACGACCAACATGAGGCCGACAGGGAAGACGCCGCCGAAGGCAAAGCGCCGCAGGCCGCCTCCCAACCCTTCATTGACTCCCGGGCCAGCCACGATGATCGCCAGCAGCCCTCCGAAGGCGATGAATGCCCCAGCCAGAAAGCCCAGGACGAGCAGCTTGTCCCAGGGCAGACTGGCCTTGGCGCAACCCACTTCCTCAATGGCGCGAGCGGTATCTTTTGGTGATTTGAACGACATGGTTGTGTACCTCCTCCTCAGTAAATGAAAATTGATTTGTTTGGATACGGCTATACTGTAGTGAATCGTGTTCTTGAGATTATCTTTTGTCCGCTCGGCTGATCCCACGTGGGTGACAGAGCGGCTCAATCACCTCCTTTCGATGGCGCATTTCGCTGGCGGGCGGCGTGCACGCACGCCGCCCGTCAGCCAGACGCGCACCTATCCACCCCACGGCATCTGGGCGTATTCCTCAAAGGCCCGATCGTGCATCTGTTTGAACAGCGCTTCGTGGCTCCGCTCCCACCGGGCCAGCATCTCTAACACCTGTTTGGCCTGGCCCTCGGCTTTGCTCGCCACCATCTCGTAAAACTCGGAAAAGTCGCGCTCGATCAGATAGGCCGTGCGCAACACGGACAGATCCGGCACCATCGCCTCCACCACGGACTGGTCGAGCAACTCGGCGGCCGCGCGCTCGGCGAAAAAGCCCTCCTTGTCCAGGTCGAGCTCGATCTCTGGCGCCACATCTCCATCCAAAGCATCTATCTGGGCCTGGATGAACTCGATGTGCTTTTGTTCTTCCTCAGCCAGCCGCTTGAAGGCACCCACCGCCGCCGCGTGGCTCATCCGCTCGGCGTTCTGCTCAAAGAACTGTTTGCCCTCGTGTTCCCGCTGCAGCGCATAGGTGTATATTTTGCGGATATATCCATAGCAGATTTCCCCCTTTCTATTGAATCAAGTGATCGGTTCCAACTTGACAGCGCAGATCTTGTATTCCGGGATCTTGGCGACCGGATCGAGGGCCGCGTGGGTCAGCGCATTGGCCGCGGCCTCGGCAAAGTGGAAGGGGATGAAGACGATGCCCGGCTTGATGCGCTTGGTGATCCGCGCCTCCAGTTCGATCTCGCCGCGTCGGCTGCTGACCCGCACGCGCCGTCCACCGTTCAGGCCGATCTGCACCGCGTCGTTGGGATGGATCTCGACGTAAGCCTCCGGCACCTCTTGGTGCAGCTTCTCCGACCGGCGCGTCATCGTCCCTGTGTGCCAGTGGAACATGAGCCGTCCCGTCGTCAGTGTGAACGGGTACTCGGCGTCGGGCAGCTCGGCCGGCTCTTTGAACTCGATGGCGTGGAAGTGACCCAGGCCGCGCGAGAACTTGCCCTTGTGCAGGTAGGGCGTGCCGGGATGATCGGGCGCTGGGCACGGCCACTGCAGAGAGCCTAGTTCCTCCAACCGCTCGTAGCTCACGCCGCCATAGATAGGCGTCAGCTTGACCATCTCTTCCATCACCTCCTGGGGCGACGCAAAGTCAAAGCCGCTGGCCCCCATCTTTTGGGCCAACAGGCAGATGATCTCCCAGTCTGCCTTGGCGTCGCCGATGGGCTCGATCGCCTTCCGCACCCGCTGGACACGCCGGTCGGTGCCGGTGAACGTCCCGTCCTGCTCGACGAAGGATGCACCCGGCAGCACAACGTGTGCCAGTTGCGCCGTTTCGCTCGGAAAGACGTCCTGCACCACCAGGAACTCGATCTGCTCCAGGCAGTGACGGGCGTGGTTGATGTCGGGGTCGGCGACCATGGGATTTTCGCCCATGACGTACATCGCCCGCACGCGGCCATCGCCGGCTGCGTTGATCATCTCCGTCACCGTCAGGCCCACATTCAGGTCCGATGTGCTGCCCCAGGCCTTCTTGAACTTCTCCTGGATCTCGGGAGAAGTGACACTCTGGTAACCTGGATAGACGTTGACCAGCGCACCCAGATCGCACGCGCCCTGGACGTTGTTCTGGCCACGCAGCGGGTTGACGCCACCGCCAGCCACGCCCACGTTGCCG
>DSDT01000009.1 GCA_011048615.1 Chloroflexota bacterium
CCGCACCGCAAGCGGACCATGCTGGGACCTTCGCCCGACGCGAAATCCCAACACCAGCTCTTCAGACCGGTGCACATGCTTTCGTCATTCCTGGGCCGCCTTCAGCCGGGCGGAGAACTCGGCCCACGTGGGCGATTCCACTCCCTGCCGCAGCGTGTCCAGTATGGCCGCCAGGTCTCCGGCCCAGAAGGCGTCGCTGTGCAACCACAGCCCCGGGAAGGCCTCGCTGCGCAGCACGCCATCCTCACCCGGCGCCAGCGTCTCGTAGACCCCCTCGCACAGGACGAACCAATCTATGCGCCGCTCGTACATCTGCACGGCCAGATACTCCTGCACGCCGCTGCGGGCGTAGACGCGGCGCTTGACGTGCACGTCGTAGGAGGCGCTGCTGGCGGCGATCTCGACGATCAGTTCCGGCGGCCCTTCGAGGTAGTCATCTTCCGTGATGCGCGACCGTCCCCCCAACGCCGGATCGAGCCGCAATAGCGCGTCCGGTTGCACCTCGTTCTCGAAATCGAGGCGCACGGTGGTATTATCGCCCAGGCGCACGCCAGGAGTCGCGGCTGTGTAGACCCCCAACCAAGTTATTATTTGACCGTGAGGTTCACCGTGTCCCTCAAAGTGTGTTGGTGTTGGCATATAAACGACTCCTTCGATGAGCTCGGCCTTCGTGATCTCGGGGTGGGCTTCGTAGCGTCGCTCGAACTCGGCGCGGGACAACCGGTCGCCAGGGTTCAACGGAGGCGCTTCCGGACGTCGTGGCCGCCGCAAACGCAACCCTTGCCGTGTTTGGGGATAGGTCTGTACAGTTGGCGCGTCCATTTCGACACCTCGCTTTCAGAAACCGCTTGCTCTGAATCCATTATACTTCACAGACAGGAGGCTGACAAACGTCCAACACAGCAAACAGGCTCAGGTCCCCCTCCCGCCCACCGGCGCGGAACGTCTCGCGAATGCGCAGGCCGCTGGCGGCCGCCAATCGCGCCATCTCGGCCTCGTCCACCAGGTGGCAGTAGCGCAGACCGCGCCCGCCGCGTTTCCAGTCGAGCAGGTAATCCCCCGCTTCCAGTTTGTCCGTCGAGATGTCTACCTTGTCCCAGGGCACGATTTTGCGCCGCATACGGGCGTTGGAGAGGAACTGCCAGGTCGAAACGATCAGCCGGCCGCCCGGCGCCAGCAGCGACGCGACCTCGTGCAGTACAGCCGCGCGGCGGTCGAAGCCGGGGATGTGATGGAGCACCGCCAGGCAGGCGATGCAGTCGAACGAGCAGAGTCCGACGTCCCGGCTCCAACCGGAGCCGGCGATGTCGGCCACGTGGAACTGGGCCGCGATGGTCTGGAGGTGGGCGCTCTGGGCGCGGGCGATCTCGACCAGCTCCGGTATGCTGTCCAATCCCACGTAGGTCGCGCCGGGCCGCTCCTGCTCCAGCAGAAGCGCCAGTCGGCCGTTGCCACAGCCGATGTCGAGCACTCTTGCACCTGGGGAGATATAGGGTAGAATGCAAGTGAGCGCCGGGTCGGCGGTGGGACGGCTGGCGGCAAAGTGGGGGGCGAAGGCGGCGTAAAACTCGCGGTTCAGCGCGAGTAGTTTTTCCATCGTCTGAGTGTCCATCGAAGGGATTATAGCCGAAGGGGTTGCAAGAGGCAACCGGCGGCAGGAGCAAGGTGCAAGGTATGACACAGGGGCAGACGCCGAAATCGGCGTTCGACTTGGAGCGGCATGGCGCCGTGTTGACGGCCATCCTGGACGAGGTGCGAGGGGTGGATGAGTGGTCGCAGGAAGCGTTGACGCACATCCTGCGGCGCCATCCGCTGCCGGATGGCCGGACCCTCTCCAAGAGCCAACTCCTCAATGGGTATGCCCAATGGTGCGAACGGGAGGGGGAGGGGTCGAATCCGGCGTTAGTGCGGCGACTGCGGGCCAAACCGATGCGCACGATTTCCGGCGTGGCGCCGGTGGCAGTGTTGACGGAACCGGCTGCTTGCCCTGGCGAGTGCATCTTTTGCCCCACGGTGGAGGGCATGCCCAAGAGCTACCTGCCCGACGAACCGGGCGCCATGCGGGCCGCCGATCACGATTTCGATCCCTACGATCAGACCGCCGGGCGCGTCCAGGTCATGGCTGATTTGGGGCACCACGTGGACAAGGTGGAGCTGCTGATTTTGGGCGGTACGTGGTCGGCCTACCCGGCGGACTATCAGGAATGGTTCGTGCGCCGCTGCCTGGACGCGCTGAACGGCGTCGAGGCGCCCACGCTGGACGCAGCGCAGCGGCTCAACGAGTGCAGCGATCACCGCAACGTCGGCCTGGTCGTGGAGACGCGGCCCGACTGCATCACGCCGGAGGAGGTGCGCCGCCTGCGCTGGCTGGGCGCGACAAAAGTTCAACTCGGTGTACAAAGCCTCGATGACGAGATCCTGGCCCTCAACCGGCGCGGACACACCGTCGCCGAGACGCGCCGCGCCATGCGTTTGCTGCGATTGGCGGGCTTCAAGATCGCCGTGCACTGGATGCCCAATCTGCTGGGCGCCACGCCGGAGAGCGATCTGGCGGATTTTCGGAGGTTGTGGGAGGACCCTGCGCTGCGGCCCGACGAGTTGAAACTCTATCCCACGGCGCTCCTGAGCGGCACAGCTCTGTACGAGCGGTGGCAGCACGGGGAATATCGGCCCTACGACGAAGAGACGCTGGTGGATTTGCTGGTTCGCTGCAAGTCGCTCGTTCCCCTATACTGCCGCATCAATCGGTTGATGCGGGACATTCCGTCCCCCAACATTGTGGAGGGAGTGAAAAAAACCAACCTGCGCCAGATCGTCAAACAGCGGATGGCGCGGGAGGGGATGGCCTGCCGCTGCATTCGCTGCCGCGAGGTGCGCGGGCGGGCGGTGGATGCCGATCAACTGAACCTGGAGCGGCTCGATTACGACACCGACGCAACCCGTGAGAGTTTCCTCAGCTATGTCACGCCGGGCGACCGCCTGGCGGGGTTTCTGCGCCTATCCCTTCCGGTCCCTGGTGTTGTTCCACCTATTCCTGAATTGGATGGCTGTGCCGTCATCCGCGAGGTACACGTCTATGGGCCAGCGTTGGGACTGGGATCCCGGCGCGAGGGGGCGGTGCAGCACGTTGGTCTGGGCACCCAATTGATCGAGGAGGCCCGGCGCATCGCTCGCCGGGAGGGATTCCGACGGCTGGCGGTCATCGCGGCGGTGGGCACACGGCCCTATTATCGGGAGCGGGGCTTTGTGCTCAGCGGTTCATACATGTTCACCTCTCTTTGAATCGGCTTCAACTCCTGGACGGGATAAATTGAGCGTATCTGCGCAACTCTTTTCCTCCTGCGGTGTTATTGTAGCTGAACGGGTATCACGGGTTGGGAACGTGGTACGGTCAGTAAGAGCGCCAATGGATCGGCAGGGCAATTGGCAATCCGCCCTAACTTGACAATGGCACATTCTAACTTTGGCGGCCTAGTTCCCGGGCAAGGCCCGCCGGGGCACCAAGTGCCCCGGCTACAGAGCTTTCGCCCCGTGAACGGGGCTCCTAAGCCCGATTCATCGGGCGCTGCTCCGTAGCCCAGCGACTTTTGCCGGGCGTTTGCGCCACAAGCGTGGTTTTACGCTAATGTGCCATTGTCAAAAAGTTCCTGATCATTCGCTTTAGGCGCCGTTCCGCTGACCTGGTTCTTGGTACGCTCCGTGTGAAAAGGCTCAACGAAGGGGGGATAAGAATATGAAGCGGTATGGACGTATCACTGGATGGGGAAAATCTGTGCCCCAGCGCATACTCACCAATCACGACCTGGAACAGATGGTGGACACGACTGACGAGTGGATCGTCACGCGCACGGGTATTCGGGAGCGCCGTATTGCGGGGGCAGGCGAAACGACGTCCTCGATGGCGGTTGAATCGTGCCGACAGGCGATGGAGCGCGCGGGCGTCGGCCCTGAGGAAATTGATCTCATCATTGTCGCTACTTCGAGCCCCGATTATTTTTGTCCGCCTGTTTCTAGCATGGTGGAGGATCAGTTGGGGACGATCAAGGCCGGGGCGTTTACACTGGTGGCTGGGTGCACCGGATTTGTCTATGCGCTGGTGACCGCTAGCCAGTTTATCGAGACAGGGCTGTACGACAAGGTGCTGGTGGTGGGGGTGGAGAAGCTCTCACCGGCGGTTGACTGGACGGATCGTAATACCTGCGTGTTGTTCGGCGATGGAGGAGCGGCGGTTCTGATGGAAGCCAGCGATCAGCCGACGGGGCTGTTGAGTTGTGAGCTTGGTTCCAATGGCCGTGATTGGGATGCGCTCATCGCGCCCGGCTATGGCACCGCCAAGCCGTTCAGCGAGGAGGTGCTGCGCAACCGGGATCACTTTTTGCGCATGGATGGTCGCCGGGTGTTCAAGTTTGCCACGCGCAAGATGACCGACTCGGTCATCAACGTCGTGCAGGCCAGCGGGCTCAGTTGGGACGATATTGATCTGGTTATTCCCCATCAGGCTAACGCGCGCATCATCGAGCTGGCGGTTCGCCGCCTGGGCATCGAAGAGGACAAGGTGATGGTCAACGTGGACCGGTATGGCAATACCTCGGCGGCCTCCATCCCATTGGCTCTGTGTGACGCGTTGGAGCAAGGACGCTTACAGTCCGGCAGTCACGTCGTGCTGGTCGGGTTCGGCGCGGGGCTAACGTGGGCGGCGGCGGTGCTGCACTGGCAGCCGGAGCGGGGGATCGAGGGCCCGATTCTGGTGGAGAACTGGCCGCTGCTTTCGAACCTGTTCCAACCGGTCACCAGGGTGCGCAATGCGGTCTGGAGCACCCAGGTGAACGCTCGGGCGCGGTTGCAGGATTTGGCGATGGCAGCGATGACGCCCATCAATCAGTGGCAGCGGCGCACTCGAGACCAATAGCCGCGTTCTTTTCCTGTGTGGAGCGCTGTCGGGGAGTTTTTTCCCGGCAGCGCTCGTTTTTGTGGAGGATGTGGGATTTGCATTCTTGACAATGTGTTTGATTTCGCTATACTAGTGATTGTTCTGCAAACCAGTAATGACCTATCTTTTATGATGAAAGGAGGAATTGCAGTGGACAAGCCCTGGCTCAAGTTTTACGAGGCTCATGTACCGGAACACATTGACTACCCCAAAGTCACTATGCCCGCTGCCCTGGAGGAGACAGCGCGCAAGCATCCGGACCATACAGCGCTCATCTTTAAGGACGCTAAACAGAGTTTCCAAGAGTATAACCAGATGGTGGATCGTTTCGCGGCTGCGTTGCAGGGATTGGGCGTCCAAAAGGGCGACCGTGTGGCCATTCACTTGCCCAATTGTCCGCAGTTTCCCATAGCTTATTATGCGGCATTGCGAATCGGGGCTATCGTTGTACCGTGTAACCCAGTCTACACGGCACGTGAGATGCGCCATCAGGTCAGCGATTCGGGCGCCGAGGTGATAGTCACCCTCAGCGCCATGTACCCGATCATTAAGCAGATCAGGTCGGATACTCAACTGCGTCACGTCATTGTCGCCAAGATCAAGTCCTATTTCCCCCCGTTCCTCAGATTGCTTTTCACGCTGTTGCTGGAGAAAAAATCGGGGCACGCGGTGGATATTTCCGGTGATGGGAACACCCATTGGTTCCAGGATGTCCTATCCGCGGCCCCAGCCAAGCCTACGCCGGTGGACATTTCCTGGGAGGATACGGCCGTGTTGATGTACACGGGTGGGACGACTGGCATCTCCAAGGGCGCGCAGCTGACCCATCAGAACATTCTGGTCAATGCGTATCAGTGTCGAGTCTGGCTCAACATGGAGGATGCAGAGGAAATCTGCATGACTGCGCTGCCTCTGTATCACAGCTATGCGATGACGACGTGCATGAACCTGTGCACGCTGACCGCCTCCACTATGCTCCTCATTCCTGACCCCCGTGACTTGGAGGATGTGCTCAAGAGCATCACCAAGCACGGCCCAACCCTCTATCCGGGGGTGCCGGCAATGTACGTTGCCATCAACAATTACCCGGATCTGGGCAAGTACGACGTGAGCTCCATCAAAGCCTGCATCAGCGGTGCAGCCGGACTGCCGGTGGAAGTCCAGCAAAAGTTTCAGGAGCTTACCGGCGCTCGACTGGTGGAAGGGTATGGCCTGAGCGAGGCTTCGCCAGTGACCCACGCCAATCCCATCTTTGGCGATAATCGCGTCGGCACCATCGGCCTGCCGTGGCCGGATACCGAGGTCAAGATTGTGGATGCCGACACGGGCGAGAAGGAGCTGGCGCTGGGTGAAGTGGGCGAGCTCTGCATTCGGGGGCCGCAGGTGATGAAGGGTTACTGGCAGATGCCCACCGAGACGGCCAATTCACTTCGGGATCATAAGGATGGCGGCGGGCGCTGGCTTCACACCGGTGATATGTCTGTGATGGACGAGGATGGCTATTTCAAGATCGTGGATCGCAAAAAGGACATGATCCTGGGGGCCGGCGGGTACAACATTTACCCGCGCGAGGTCGAAGAGGTGCTGTACGAATATCCCAAAATCGTAGAGGCGGCGGCGGTGGGGATACCGGTCGAGGGCAAGGGAGAGCGGGTCAAGGCATACGTCGTGCTTCGAGAGGGTGTGACTGCCACCGAGGAGGAGATCATCGAGTTCTGCAAAGAGAACCTGGCACCGTACAAAGTGCCCCGGTTTGTCGAGTTTCGGGATGAACTCCCCAAGACGATGGTCGGCAAGATCCTGCGGCGGGTGTTGCTGGAGGAGGAGCAGAAGAAGCAGGCTGCGTAGTGACGACGGGTCTTGCTCAAGTTGGACTGCCGTTATCTGGTTGGTGACTGCCAGCAGCAGGCGGGCGGTCTGAGGCGGCAGTTGACGGCTAAACGACGTGAGGCGGAGCTTGCAAGCTCCGCCTCTGGTTTTTCTGGTTCTGCGTGATTTCGTTTACGCCGGGGCCGGGGCCGGGGGTCTGTCCAGCGCAGATGAGGCGGGGGATTCCAGGGTGGGCTTTCTGATGGGTTGTTTGACGCCAGATATGGAAGGTGTGCTCTGGGGAGCGTCTGGGCTGGCGTTGGGGTGACCCTCGAAAACGGCGACGAACTCGTTGGCATCCAGCGTCTCGACTTCGATCAGTCGCTGCGCGATCCGATCCAACTGTTCCCGGTAGCGGGTCAGGATGTCGGTGGCTCGCTCGTGGGCTTTGTTGATGATGTAGCGGACTTCGTTGTCAATCTCCTGTGCTACCGCCTCGCTATAGTCCCGTTGCTCGCCGATCTCTTTGCCCAAAAAGACGAGTTCCTCCTTCTGTCCAAAGGTCATCGGGCCCAGCTTTTCGCTCATTCCATACCGCGTCACCATGGAACGGGCGATCTCGGTCACGCGTTCCAGGTCATTGGCGGCCCCCGTCGTCACGTCTCCAAAGACCAATTCCTCGGCTGTTCGTCCACCCAGCGCATAGGATAGGTCATTTTCGAGCTTGGCCTTGCTCACCAGGCGGCGCTCCTCTTCCGGCAGCGAGATTGTGTAGCCGGCAGCCATGCCGCGGGCTACGATGGAGACCTTGTGGACCGGGTCACAATGGGGCAGAAGGTGAGCGACCACGGCGTGTCCGGCTTCGTGATAGGCGGTGATGCGTTTTTCCTCGTCGGAAATGAGGCGGCTCTTCCGTTCCGGCCCGGCGATCACGCGCTCGATGGATTCTTGAAATTCATCCATGCCAATGACTTTGATGTTGCGGCGAGCGGCCAGGATCGCCGCTTCGTTGACCAGGTTTTCAATATCGGCTCCCACAAAGCCCGGTGTGGACTTGGCGATGGTCTTGAGGTCTATGTCTTGGGTCAAGGGCTTGCCCCGGATGTGTATGGCCAGGATGGCCTCGCGGCCCTTGATGTCCGGGCGGTCCAGCACGACACGGCGGTCAAAGCGACCGGGACGCAGCAGGGCGGGGTCCAGGATGTCCGGGCGGTTCGTCGCGGCCATGATAATCACGTTGGTGTCGGTGTCGAAACCGTCCATTTCGACCAGGATTTGGTTGAGCGTTTGCTCCCGCTCATCGTGAGAACCGCCCAGGCCTGCGCCTCGGTGGCGACCGACGGCATCAATCTCGTCCAGAAAGACGATGCATGGACTGTGACGTTTGGCCTGTTCGAACAGGTCCCGCACTCGAGATGCGCCCACGCCGACGAACATTTCGACAAATTCGGACCCAGAGATGGAAAAGAAGGGCACACCGGCCTCTCCACTGACCGCTTTGGCCAGGAGGGTTTTGCCGGTGCCGGGGGCTCCCATCAGCAGCACACCCTTGGGGATGCGCGCTCCCAGTTGGACGAACTTTTCTGGCTCTTTGAGAAACTCGACGACCTCGCACAGTTCCTCCTGGGCCTCGTCCACGCCCGCGACGTCCTCGAACGTGATGGAGGGCTGGTCGCCCGTGTACATCCGGGCCCGGCTCTTGCCGAACGCGATGGCCTGGTTGTTCGCGCCCTGAAACTGACGCAGCATAAAGTATCCGATGGCAAACATGGCTACTACCAGCAGAATGGATCCGCCAGCGCTCAACAGGGTCATCCAGTCTGGGGGTTGCACCATCGTGATGTCAATGCTTTTGAGTTGTTCCGCGCTGATTCCCAATTCCCGCAATTGTTCCGTGGCGGTGGATTCTGATCCCTTGTGGGATATGATTTCGCTGCCATTTCTCAGTTCGACGATGAGCCTATCTCCCTCTACTCGGATGCCGACCACATTGCCTTCCTGGATCTGGGTTGCTACTTCTGTCAGTGATGCCTGGGTGACGCTCTCGGTACGCTGAGAGTAGAAACTCCACACCAGGAACACGACAATCACCAGGATGACGATGTAAAGAAACGAACTTCCAGATCTCTGCACGATCTACCTCCATTTCATCAGCGCTTGTCAAGGCCAAGCGCCTCGATATTGTCTGACATATTGGAATGGGACTTCAAGACCCACCCCTTATCATTATACCATGTTCTTGGGGACTCACCAAGAGAATTTGATTAGAAAGATGATAGAAATTGGTGGAACAGCCTGAAAACATCCTGTTCTCACCGGGTTACTTCGATCTCGGTGATCAAGATGCTGCCGGAATCTTGGGTCGTGGCTCCGACGTCCACGATGGGCAGCCGGTATTCAGGTTGTCCCTGGGGATACATCCCGACGCGCAGTTGGTACCAACCGGTCGGTTGGTCGGCTGGGATCGTGATCTGATGCGGGTCGGTGATCTCCACGCCTGGTATCCAGTCGGTGGTCGGGGTGATAGGCTCCACATCTTGCTGCGCCACTAGGTTGCCGTTGGCGTCGATCAGGTGCAGGAACACGACATAGTGAGTGTTGATGGAACGGGCCGCGTGCCAGTGCAGAGTGACGGCGGTGACGCCTCCAGGCCGGAACGAGTTCTGGCGCAGTTCGGCGTCTTTTAGCACGATCAGATTGGCCAGGTTGACCTGCAAGGGAATGGGAATGTCCACACCGCCGCTCACGGTCAGCGTCACCGCATCACCGGCGTAGACCAACGTGCCTGGTTCGGGGGCCTGGGCCAGTACCTTTCCTGCCTCCTCGGTGCTCCAGACCTCGTGGATGGTGACCTGAAGGCCGTCCGATTCGAGCCCTTTCCTCACCATGTCCACCGGATAGCCCTCTATCCGCGGCATAGTCAACTCTCGCGCCGGTCGGTTGACGATGACAGAGATGGCGGTATCAGGGGGCACCCGTTCGCCAGGGGCAGGACTCTGTTCCAGCACGGTATCCCTTTCGGCGGTGGGGTCCTCTCGCTCTTCTTGCAGCACCAGGCGGAGACCGACTCGCTCCACGTCCGTTTGGGCCTCCTCCACTGGATGGCCTATCAGGTTGGGTACGGATACCAGGGGGGTTTCTGGCGTGAGAGTGACCAGCGGCTGGGTGGTGGCGGTGGGGGGAGCAAGCGTCGGGGACGCGGAATAGGCGCGGTATACCCATACCCACAACGGAATCAGACCCACTACCAGGACAAGAGCGACGCCTCCCAGGATCCAGGTCAATCTGGCGAGGTCCAGTGATGAAGGCGGAGGCGGTTCTGGTTCAGGGGTAGGGCTGGGAGTGACGGCGGAGGGGAAGGGATGTGGGACAGCTGGCTGCCAACCGGTCAACTGTTCGCTCTGTTTGCGGTACTCTTCGAGCACGTGGGCCAACTGGGTGGCTGTGCGGTAGCGGGCCGAGGGTTCTTTGGCCAGGGTTTTACGGACGATCCACTCCAACTGGGCTGGTACGTGAGGGCAGTGGACTGCCAGGGGGGATGGTTCCTCGCGGATGTGCATCAATGCCAGGGCTGCCGGTTTCTCGGCCTGGAAGGGAGGGATACTGGCCAACATCTCGTAGATTACAACACCGATGCTATACACGTCAGAGGCGGGAGAGGGTGGGTCGCCGGCGGCCTGCTCAGGTGAAAAATAGAGCGGACTGCCCCACACTGTTTCCGATTCGGTGATGCCAGAGCTGGAGAGCGCCCGCGCGATGCCGAAATCGGTGACCTTGGCGCGCCCATCGCTGGTCACCAGGACGTTTTGGGGCTTGATGTCACAATGGATGATGCCAGCCTTGTGAGCGTGGCCCACGCCGGCGGAAATCTGGATGGCGATATCTAGAGCTTGGTTCACCGTTAGGCGGCCCTGTTGGCGGATCAACGTCTTCAGATCTTGCCCATCTATGTATTCCATCACGATATAGTGCCGTTCCTCATCCTGGCCCACATCGTGTACTGTGACGATATGGGGATGTTCGAGGTTGGCGGCGGCGCGAGCTTCGCGCTGGAAACGGGTCAGGAAGGCCGGGTCGCTGGCAAACTCCTGGCGCAGGATTTTGATGGCTACCTGACGTTGTAGCAGGGTGTCCAGCCCTCGATATACGACCGCCATCCCGCCAGAGCCGATCAGTTCTAGCAGGCGGTATCTATTGTTGAGCAAGATGGATTCCATAGACGCCCTCGGTTGATTTACTGTTTTCAGGCTCGCTCGATAGAGATTGAGCAGGGGGTATTGTACTCCAAATCAGCACGAGGTGCAAGGATTGTCAAAGAGATAAGACGTGCTATAATCCTGACCGGTATGGAGGCGCGACTGATTTACAACCCCACGGCTGGTCCTCGAAACGTGCAGCGGGATTTGAGGCACGTGTGTGCCATCTTGGAGCGTCAGGGGTGGACGGTCGAGTTGGCGACGACAGAGCGGCCGGGGGATGCCAAGCGGTTGGCTCAATCGGCCGCCGCTCAGGGCTGTGGCGTGGCGATAGCCGCCGGAGGAGATGGCACCATCAACGAGGTGGTCAACGGGTTGGTGGGCACTCAGACCGCCCTGGGGGTGCTGCCGGTTGGCACGGGCAATATGTGGGCCAAGCAGTTAGGACTCTCGACGTACACGCTGGTCAATCCCTTTCGTCTGCACGAAGCCGCGCTGGGACTGACCGAGGGAACCATTCGTTCCATGGACGTGGGCCAGGTTGGAGAGACCTACTTTTTGTGCTGGGCCGGCATTGGGTTGGACGCTCAAGTTGTTGCCGAGATGGAGCCGCGCCAGCGGCATACCAAGCGGTTGGGAGCGCTGCCCTACCTGATCGCTGCCATCATCGTCGCCCGTGATTTTCGCGGGGTGCGGGCCAGAGTCTCGTTGGATGGCAAGGTGGTGCGTGGGCGTGTGCTGCTCGTTTTGGTGAGCAACATCCGGCAGTACGGTGGCGTGTTCGAGGTAGCGCGAACCGCCTGTATTGACGATGGTCTGCTGGACGTGTTCGTGTTCAAGGGGTTGGGATTCCCCTACATCGTGAAACATGTGCTGCGAATCATCAGTCAGCGTTACCTGCACGATCCCCAGGTGGTGCACCGCCAGGTTCGCCGCATTGATATGTGGACGGAGCCGGATGTGCCGGTGCAGGTAGACGGCGATCCGGTTGATCGCACGCCCGTCACTCTGAGGGTCGTGCCCCGGGCATTGAAGGTGGTCTGGCCGCCCGGTGCCCCCCGCGACTTGTTCGCCGCTGATATGTGAAGAGATCGCCTCTAAAGTATGTCAACTGATTGCTCTCCGTTTTTCGATTCCCCGTTTATAGCGGGATGTGTCATTTTGGCCCCGGCCTTTTATGTTGACCTTGTCGAGAGTGGCAGGACGTGCTATAATCGGTTGTAACTTGGAAGGAGTGTAAAGTATGGGAGTCTATTTGAACATTGCCCAAATCATTATCAGTGTGGCGCTGATCGCCATCATCCTACTGCAAGTCCGGAGTGGAGGAATGGGAGGTGTCTTTGGGGGCACTGAGACAGCCGTCCACAAGACCCGGCGGGGTGTAGAACGCACCCTATTCAACATCACTATCGGTCTATCCGTCGCCTTTTTCGTCATCACGATCATCAATGTAATTGTTACTGGCTAATCCTGCAATCCCTCGATATAATGGGTGCTTCGGACGCGCCGTCTATCCGAAGCACCTTTGGTTTGTCCGGTGATTTCCGGCGTTGCAAGAGATGCGAGAGGGGCCTCTAGACTGTGACTCGTCACATCCGCTGGCAAATTCTCCTCATTCTCCTCGGTGTCCTCCTGGTGGGCATTCTGTTGACCTACCTGGCCATCAACTATACGACCGTTTTGCGTCCCGGTCGTGGGGGAACCTACGTCGAGGGCGTCGCTGGTCTGCCCAACTATTTGAATCCTCTGCTGAGTGGATATAACGAGGTTGACCGGGACCTGTGTGCGCTGATGTTTAGAGGCCTGACCCGTTTGAATGAGCGGGGAGAGGTGGAGCCTGACCTGGCCCGAGAATGGACAGTCACCCTGGATGGCCTGGTTTATACGTTTCACCTGCGTTCCGGTGTGTATTGGCATGACAACATTCCCGTAACGGCCGACGATGTGGTATTTACCATTGGCTTGTTGCAGGACCCCCAGTTTTCTGGGCCATCAGAGTTGGGGGCGAGCGTGTGGCAGACCGTTCAAGTTGAGAAGGTGGATAATCGAACCGTTCAGTTCACGTTGTCAGAAGCGTATGCGCCCTTTCTCGACTATACTACGGTTGGTCTTTTACCCGCTCATCTATTAGCGGACGTTCGTGCTGTTGATTTGCCGGCGGTCGAGTTTAACGTCAACCCGATCGGGAATGGCCCCTTCCGGTTAGCAGAGATCGAGGTGAAGGGGGATGCCGTCGTCTCGATGGTCCTGGAGCAGTTCCCCCGCTATGATGGGGTGCATCCTTACCTGGACCGAATCCAGTTTCGCTTCTACGGAAGCTACCAGACTGCTCTCAAAGCGTACGAGGCTGACGAGGTGGAAGGGGTTGCCAGAGTGACGACGGCAGATCTACCCCATGTGCGGACTCTACCTGATCTCGATCTTTACTCAACGATTATGGCCGAGTATGGGTTGGTGCTGTTGAACCTCAATCGCCCGGACCTGGCTTTTTTCCAGGAGACAGAAGTGCGCCGAGCGTTGTTGTATGCTCTGGATCGGCAGCAGATTATTGACCAGGTGTTGGATGGTCAGGCAGTGGTCGCTCACACCCCTCTCGTACCGGGCACCTGGGCCTACAAGGACGATGTGTTGTGTTACGAGCATGCTCAAGATAGAGCGAATGGGCTGTTGAACAACACCGGTTGGATTCGGCGGGCGGCGGATGATGGATGGCGCAGCAAGGATGGACAGCGATTGGCCTTCACGCTACTCACGTCGAGTGAGCCGGACCGGGTCAAAGTGGCCGAGATGCTGGCCGATCAGTGGTCCCAATTGGGCATCACCGTCACGGTTGAGACGGCCTCACGGCTGGGAGTGCGTGCAGCGCTAGAACAGCGTGATTTCGAGGCGGTTCTGATTCACATGAATTTGCCCGGAGATCCTGACCCCTACTCTTTCTGGCACGAAACACAGATTGAGCGGGGGCAAAACTATGCCGGATTTACCCATCGCCGCATCAGTGAGGTGATTGAACAGGCGCGGATTGCAGTCAATCAAGACAAACGCCGGCGGTTGTACAGTGAATTCCAGGACATTTTTGCTCAAGAGGTGCCAGCCTTGCTGCTTTACGTGCCGATTTACACGTATGGCGTGGACCATCGCATCCATGGCGTGCAGCTCGGCCCGTTGATGTATCCCTCTGATCGCTTTCGTACTATTTCCGATTGGTGGATTGTTCCCCGACGTGTCTTTGTGAGCGAATCGGAGGCGGCTGGCCCGTGATGGCGGGGCTTGTCTTTGACGCTGGGATAGATGGATGCGGCCTTGACAACGCTGGGGATTCGTGTAAAATACTGCCAGCTCTAGCTAGAGGAGCTATATAGGCCGAAGTGGCGGAACAGGCAGACGCGCTGCGTTCAGGGCGCAGTGGGCTTTATGCCCATGTGGGTTCAACTCCCACCTTCGGCACCTTTTTATTCCAGGCGGATTTCCGCCTCTTTTTTTTGTTCGGCGTCGAACAGCGGTTTGACGGTAAAGAGAAATCGGTGTATTATATCTCTGGTGAATGCTCAACCAAGCTCCATTGAGGAGGTAACGTATGCCACGGCTACTCTTCCAATTGACTCGCAGGCAGTTCGCCGTCGGGGTCTTTGCTCTGTTTGTCCTCATCACCGTGGGAGGGGTGAGCTGGGGATTTGGGCGCCAGATAGTACGGGCGCGACAAATGTGGCTGGAAGAAGTGCAATTGGAGCAGAAGGTGGCCGATGCCCAAGCTCGTTATGATGAGCTGGTCGTGCGACTGGAGTACGTTCGTTCAGATGAATACGTCGAGCAGTGGGCCCGGAAGGATGCCAAGATGGCGAGGTCAGGAGAGGTAATCGTCATTCTCCCCAATTCTTTCGCTGACGACTCGGTGGTCAGTCCTCAGGCCGCCCCCCCTTCTGAGGCCGATTCGTCGGCTCGACCATTCTGGGCCGCACTGTGGGAGTCGGTTTTTGCTCCATCGGATTAACGAGTGTGCCTGGTTGAGATGGTCGTGTTCTTGACGACAAATCACTTGTAAGGTATAATACGGACACGTTGCGGGGTAGAGCAGAGGCAGCTCGTCGGGCTCATAACCCGGAGGTCCCAGGTTCGAATCCTGGCCCCGCTACCTGCGTGTAACCGTAGACCACAGGGCTACGATTTTCTGGTAGACCCGGTGATGTCCGGTTCGCAGAATCCTGTTAGAAGGAGGATTTTGAATGAACCGAAGATCACCGGGTTTGTCGCTTTCTAAAGCCATCACCGGCTTCCTGCATTACAAGACTGCGGAAGGCCTCAGCCCCACCACCCTCGACAGCTACAGGCGCATCCTCGATAAGTGGGTTGCCCACGTCGGCGATATCGAAGTTGACCAGGTGACCACGCAGGATCTGCGCGCTTACCTCGCCTGGCTGCGCACCGACTACAAACCGTGCCGACTAGCAGGAGGCGATCACCCCCTCTCGCCCAAGACAATTCGCAACGTCTGGGTGGCTCTGTCATCTTTCTTCACCTGGGCAAGCGTGGAATTCGACTTGGCCAACCCCATGGAAGCAGTCCCAGCTCCGCGATTCGAGGTAGCGCCAGTCGAGCCATTCTCCAAAGAGGACGTCGAAGCCCTGCTCAAGGCATGCGAGTTCTGTCGGGAGGCAAACACCAGGGACCGCAGACGCTTCACGATGCGCCGGCCCACTGCCAGACGAGATCGCGCCATCATCCTGACCTTGCTCGACACCGGCCTGCGAGCTACAGAACTGTGCTCATTGACCGTTGGCGATGTCGACCAGAAGACAGGCAGAATTGAAGTGAAACATGGCCCCAGGGGCGGCGCCAAGGGCAACAAGGGACGCGTTGTCTTTCTAGGCAAGCCGGCTCGTCGCGTCTTGTGGCGCTATCTGGCCGAACGTGAAGATGGTGAGGATCCTGATGCGCCCTTGTTCTTGGGCATATTCAACCGTCCGCTGAACAAGAATGGGCTACGCCAACTGATCGCAGGACTGGGCAAGAAGGCTGAAGCCAAGGATTGCTATCCCCATCGGTTTCGGCACACTTTTGCAATCACATACCTGCGCGCTGGCGGGGATTTGTTCACGCTTCAGGCTTTGCTGGGGCACAGCACGCTGGATATGGTGAGGCGTTATGCCCGGATCGCAGAGATTGATATACAGCAGGCCCATCGCCGTGCCAGCCCGGCAGACAACTGGCGACTGTGAAGCATCTGGTCCTCAACACCATTACCGCACCAGTCGCTCAGCTATGACAACCAATGCCTGGGATAGCTCTGCATCAGACAGACTGCGAATGAACGCCGCCAGTTCGGCCTCGGGGCCGAGCACGAGGTGGGCGGCGCGGTACTGGAAGACACTATCCGCTTCGTGCGCGAGTGGCACGGAGCCAGCAATGGCCGCATCCGCTGCGTCCTGGGGCCGCACTCCCCCTACATGTGCCCGCCAGAGTTTCTGGCCCGCGTGGTCGAGGCTGCCCGCGAGCTAGAGGTCGGCATCCACCTGCACGTGGCCGAGTCACAGGAGCAGGTTGCCAACTCCCTGGCCACTCACGGCCAGACCCCCGTGGCCCACCTGGCAAGTCTGGGCGTATTCGACGTCCCCATCATCGCCGCCCACTGCATCGCCGTTGACGACGAGGACGTGGCCATCCTGGCTGAAAGGCAAGTGCACGTGGCCCACACCCCCAAGACCTACCTCAAGCTGGCGATGGGGATGGCTCCGCTGCCCCGGCTGCTGGCGGGCGGCGTGAACGTCGCACTGGGCAGCGACGGCCCCGCCTCGAACAGCGACCTCAACATGCTCGAAGTGCTGCGCATCACGGGACTCTACCACAAGAACGCGCTGGGCCAACCGGAGGCGCTGCCCCGCACCCAGATTCTGCGGCTGGCGACGCGCGCAGGCGCACAGGCGTTGGGTTTTTCCAAGAGCGGCGTCCTGGCCCCTGGTCACTCCGCCGATCTGATCCTGCTGGATACCCGCGCCTGCCACTGCCCCTCCGCCTTCCTGTTACACGCCGTTACAAGGCTGTTACACCTTGTTACACGGCTGAAACACCCTTGAAACACGGGCGTGGTATACTGGGGCTGCCACCGGAGAAGCCGGTGAGCATCTCAAGTTGCAGGAGGTTCAAAATGCGTAGGATCGAATTCTTACCTATTCTTGTGCTGCTAGCATCGTTGTTAGGTGCTGGCACTGCTATAACAATGAGTCAGGCGGCCGGGCCGGTTCCGAACGAGGGCGAGGCCTTCGGCATGAGAGAAGAGACGGTTCAAGTTGCCCTGGCTCAAAATAACCTATTCGATTGTGCGACCTACGTCCCCGATATCAGCCCAATACTCCCTCCAGAACAGCAGATCTTCCGTATCGTCCGGGACAACAGAATTACGTCTGATGATGGAAAGGAGTACCTGGGAGCCGTCTGGTCACCTCATGGCGATGCACTGGCATTTGTTGCGCCGACCGATGGTCATCGAGATATATTGGATGACGACGCATTGCCCTCTGATGAGCAAGTCCGTCTGGTGGCAGTAAGCAAAAACGAGCTGATGCTCTACTGGCCGGCCTGGGGCACGTGGGAACAGATCACTCCTGATGGAGCGCGTCCTATGTGGTCTGCGGATGGTCAAGGCATTTACTATATGGCGGGTACCGATCTGATGAGGTTCGACCTTGACACAAAGACAACCAGATACACTGGCATGAGCGTTCCCCACACAAGTGTTGGTCTGCTGTTCAGCCAGCCTCTCTTAGATGGGCGGCTTTTCGCGCCGCGCCAACCTCACGCCCCTCTGGAGATACAGGGGGGCCAAACGCCAGCCACCTTGAGCCAAATTGGAATCGCGGAAAGCGATCATGTTCTGCTCTCTCCGCGGGCCGATCAGGCAATCGTGGCTTATGGGGCCAACACCTGGAAGGGACAGTTTGCGCCCGCTGTTACAGTGCTGTACCGCTCAAATGGCAGAGTGACACCTATGATGAGAAATTGCCAGTATTCGGCAATCGAAATGGTCTGGTCGCCTGATGGTGGTCAAATCGCCTACCCGGTGCATGCGGAGCGTTCCGAGATCCGTATCTATGACGTAACGTCTGGTCAAGCCAGGACTCTGGTTCGCCTTGACTCCATTGATCTCCTCAGCGGCTTGTCATGGTCGCCCGACGGCAAGTATCTGGCCTTTACGCAAGGGGATGACCGCTCAACGCCACGTTCGATCTGGGTGGTCTCCACCGATGGCGCGATGCGGCAGCGGCTTGTGGAAGGCGGGCTTCTGCCCAACTGGTCGCCGGATGGGCAGCACATTCTGTATGCTCGCCCCGGTAATGGACGATTGCTGGATTGGTATCTGCTCAAAGTACAACCCGCCGCAAATATAGAAGGAGAGTGATCCAAATGAAGAACGGACGAATCCATACCTTGATAACCCTGGGGTGTGCATTGGTGGCGCTTCTTGCCTCGACTCCCGCTGCCCAGGCTCTGATCCCGTCATCCAATCACCGCCACAGGTACATCCGGCCTGACTATACCTACGCATACTACGAGACAGGCAAGGAGAGCTACATCAAGAATACCCTGCCCAACGAGTGGGTAGCCAGTTGGGACGCTGAGACTTTGAAGGCCGGAGCCGTGATCATTCGCAGTGGGGTGTACTGGCGTGTGAACCGCTCTGTCCTCGGCAGCCCCTGGCCGAACAATAACTACTATAAGGGGGGCTCAGGTAGCACGCTCTATTACCGTACCGTGCCCACCTCGCGGGGAGGGCAGGAACAATGGCTACCAAACAGCAGCCAGTCCTCGACGAATTCAGCCACAGATGCCACCTATGGCTACCACGCCGAGCGGGTCAACCTGCCCAGTGGGCGGCCCGACAAGCTGGTCGGCTTGCGATATAATTCCACTATTCAGAACCGCACACATAATGCAACCGGCAGCTGGCTGCAGCGCATCCGGTACGCTTACTTGAATATGGGGTCACCTTATGACCCGAACGTAGAGTGTAGTCAGACAGATGACCAAACCAGCACGGACCCGATCTATCCCAACTACTAACTCTGCAGGCCCGCTATGTCGAAAGCCCTCTTGGTAACCCTGAGCATCTTACTGCTGTCGGCTTGTATGTTTCAACCTACAGGGAAGTTTGCACCTACTCCGACTGAAGCGGACGAGACGGTGGTCACCGCTACGCCCACGTCTCAGCTGTCGGCGAGCATTACACCAACTTCCACTCCCTACAAAGATAACTGGCTCTGTTTCATCGTAGATGTTCCTGCAGGTTGGACTACGGATGGGGTGTCCGGCGGCTTTGCCTCGTTCACTATATCGGGAGCAGATCAACCATCGTTTAACATCGCTAGCGTTAGCCTGGGGCAAACTCCTACGCTGGAGCAGGCCCTGGACGAGTTGAGACGAGGATCGTTAGGCCCCTACGTTCAGGAAGTCAAGGACTTTGTTGTGGACGGCCAACCCGCCTTGTGGGCCACTTTCGCACCAGAAGCAGAGTTCCAGTTCGTTGTGATGGCGATTGTCCCCGGCTGTGGCGATGGGCCACACGCGCTGTTCATCTCGGCGGCTGGGGCGGACGAAAAGGCATTCGAGATGTTTCTCAGCCACATTCGCTTCTTTCAGTAGGACCGGTCAACTGGTGCACCTTAGAAACCGGATTTGCCATACCTGCGCCGGGTGACGGCAACCACCGCTGCCTGGCGCTCGCTTTTCCCCCACTTGCCACTTTTCGCCGCTTCGGCTATAGTGACCCTTGATGGCAAGAGCCCGTGTGATGTTAGGCGTTCTGGCGATGAGTGCGCTGTGCCTGCTCGTCGGGTCGGTGGCAGCGTTCGAGGTGTACTTGCCGAGCGCATCCACCCGGGCGTGCGGGTGCGGGGGTGGATGTCGGTCAGGGAACGGTTTTCACCCTGGGTTTACCTATCGCCTCCTGACCTCGCGTTACACGCCGTTACACGGCTGTTACACCCTGTTACACGGCTGACATACGCTTGAAACACGGGTAGTGTATACTGTGACCAGGATGAGCAAGCCGGACAATCTCAATCCAAAAACAGTATGGAGGTGCACATGCGTAGGTTGACTCTCTTTGCGGTGTTGACTCTCCTGGTCATAGCCGTGGGCAGCCCAATTGCCCGGGGTCAGGAGCCTGTTCCTATCGCCCCCGGTGTGGACATTCCGCTGGAAGCAGAGCAATTCCTCTATCCGCCCGATTCCCTTGGTGCCCCGGAAGGCACAGTGTGGGGAACGGCGGACGGCAAGGAGGTGCCACTGGCTCCGGGTGTCTCAATCCCGCTGGAAACGCCTCAGAGGCTCCGGGAGTGGCCTGAGGCCGATGTTCTGGTACCAGATGCCACGATTCTGCTGGATGTGCCGCTCTTCAGCCAAAACGACCCAGCCTGGAAGAACAACGTGATGCAAACCTGTGGCCAAACCATCGGCCAGGCCGGTTGTGCCCTGACCTCAACGGCGATGGTGTTCAAGTACTATGGTGCGGTCAACAAGAATCCCGGCCAATTGAATACCTGCCTGGGGAATTACGCCTGCCCGATCTACTGGAACGTGGCCGCGAACTCGTGTAGTGAGAGCAAAGCCACTTGGGTAGGTTCGTGGAGTTTCTCCTACAGCAAACTTCAGAGTATGCTCTCTGCCGGCAGGCCGCCTATAGTGAAACTGGTTAAGGGCAGCTCCACCCACTTTGTGGTGGCAAGGTCTGGAAGTGGCAGCCAGCCCAGTAATTACTGGATCAATGACCCATGGGATGGTGCGATCAAGCAACTGAGCGCCTACACCAACAACGGGTGGACGCTTGATTCCATCCGGGAATTTGCCAGACGGTAGGTTCTTGTCCGGCTTGCTCTCCTATCACCCTGCTCGTCAAAGGAGATTGTGATGGTGAGAAAAGTAATGTCAAACGTTGTTTTTCCTCTGCCCATGTTTCTTCTGGGCCTATTGATGGGCCTGAGCGGTTGCGGGCAAAGCAACAGGTCACCTCAGACCATACCGTTGCCCACCGAGACACTACCTGCCCTGGCGCCGGGTACAACAGCGATCGTTGATATTTGTGACGAGAATCCCAGATATCCGGGCTGCCCTGGAGCACAGGAACTTGTACCGACGGTGCAAGATGACGCCTATAGGCTCGGACAAACTTTTGCCGATCCCCTGGGCCGCTTCGCCCTTGACTATCCTACCGGCTGGTATACCATGACCGTGACGCCGGACCCGGCCGACGGGGTGCGGGTGATGGACAGGCCTGATCTGGGCGAAACGACGCGCTGGATCAGCCTTCACCTCTTCCAGAACCCGGATCGGGCCTCGTTGTCGGTGTGGATCGCCGAGCACGGCGTGCCGTGGCCAGGCCAGGTCACCGAGGAGGAAGAGGGCCTGATCAACGGAGTGCCGGTGCTGCGTCAGCGGCTGGAAAACGACGACCCCGATTTGGGAGGTCCCTACATATATGCGTTGCTCTGGTACCCACTGGGAGATCATATCCTGCTGTGGACGGCCTGGCCGGGCGAGCAACCGGAGATGCTCAACCTGTTGGAGCGTATGGTGTACAGTTTCCGAGCCTATGAGTAAGTCCTGGCTGCGCAAGGGCAATCACATCCTCCTGTGGCTGATTATCCTCAGCCTGGCCGGGTTGACCGATTGTGGAGGCGTGCTGGAGGTCCGCATCGAACCGGAATCGCCTGCCCCACCACCCTCTTTGGGGAAAGTGGCCTACATCGCCGGGGGCGACGTGTGGGTGGTGGATCTGGACACCAACCAGCAAACACGCCTGACCCGCGATGGCCGCAACAGTCGCCCGCGCTGGTCGGCCGATGGGCGCTGGATCGCCTACCTGAAGACGGATCAGCTCTGCGCCATTGAGGTCGGCACAGGGAGAGAACAGGTAGTCAGCCAGACACCGGTCAGTGAGTTCGCCTGGTCACCGACAGGGGATCAACTGGCTTACCTCTCGGCGGCGGAGGCGCTGGTGGGATGGAAAGCCGATGAGCGCGTTGGGCGACCATTGGTGACAGGGGGGACGGCGTCTACACTTACACATCTCGCCTGGGCTCCCGACAGTCAGCGGCTGGCCTGTGAAGCCTATGGGGTCGAGCGGGGTCTGTACCAGGTTACCCTGGATGGGAGGGGCCTTTTGCCTCTGTACGCGACGGCGGAATGGGAGCAGACGCCCCATCTGACCGGCTGGTCCCCCGACGGTCATTGGCTACTGGCCTGGATCGGCCCGGCCTCGGCCCTGGCAGAAGCCGATGGTCTGCCGCTGTGCCTGATCCCTGCGCAGGGGGGGCAACCCCACTGTCTTGAGCAGAAGGTGCTCTTATGGCCCGACTTTGCCGCCTGGTCGCCCGCCGGCCAACTGGTCTTCGTCGCTGGCGGTGGCCGAGAGACCTGGGTCAACAAGGGGCTAGCCCTCGCCGATCCGGAGACGCTGACGGTGCGGTGGCTGGTGGAAGCCACCGACCAGGCCCCGATCCACCCGGCCTGGTCGCCCGACGGAGCGCGCATCGCCTATAGTGCCGGCCCTGCCACGCCGCCGGAGGTCGCCTACGCCCGGCGGGACGAGGCCCTGAGCCGACGGCAGATTTGGGTGGTTGAGATCTCTTCGAGGCGACGTCGTCAGTTAACCAACGA
>DSDT01000331.1 GCA_011048615.1 Chloroflexota bacterium
CCCCTACTCCCACGCCCACGCCCGCCTGGCCGGTCACCATCCACCTGCCCGACGCCCTGCCTCCTGCGATGACCGATGCCTTAAACGCCACTCTGACAGAACATCCCGACTTCTTTGCCCCCACCACCTCCGACTCTGCCGACGTACAACTGACCCTCAATCCCCCCCCAGGCACAGACATGATCGCCGAATGGACCTACGCCCTGGTAGCCCCGTTCCCAACCTTGACCGATGGCATATCCTGGACCCAGGTCATCAGCCATTGGAACGGCACGCCGGGTGGCCCGTTCGCCGGGCGACCGCTGCTGATGACGGCCGATACCGCCACCACGCTGGCTGCCGTCGTGGGGACGCCGGCTCCTGGGGCAGTCGAGATCGTGTCAGCCGACCAGATCGTCCAGCACGCCTGGGACACCCGCCCGGCCTGGGGCATCGTCCCCTTCGACCAACTCGAACCGCGCTGGAAGGTGCTCCAGGTGGATGGCATCTCGGCCCTCAACCAACGGTTGGACGTGCAGCCCTATGCCCTGGTCCTGCGCGTCGGCGTGTCTGGTCTCGAACGCGGCGTCGCCAAATTCCAGGAGCTTGTGCCCCGCATCACCAATCGAGACCCGGCCAAGATGTCAGTCGTCGTGATGACTGGCGTGACTGCCCTGACCCGAGCCACGGCCATGCGCATGGACAGGCACGGCGTGGCCTATCCCGCCGAGGACATCCATCACTGGCTGGTCGAAGCCGACATCACCCACATCAGCAACGAGGTCTCCTTTGCGGAGAACTGTCCACCGCCGGGCGACTATTACACCATGGTCTTTTGCTCTGATCCCAGCTATTTCGAGCTGTTCGAGATCATCGACGTGGACGTGGTGGAACTGACGGGCAACCACTTGCTGGACTGGGGGCTGGACGCCATGAAACTCTCGCTGATCATGTACGACACGCGCGGCATCCCCTACTATGGCGGCGGGTGGAACTTGGCTCAGGCCCAACGACCGCTGACCCTCAGCCACGGGGTGCACACCTTTGGCTTCGTGGGCTGCAACCCGGCCGGTCCAGCCTCCGATTGGGCCACAGAGGAACTGCCCGGTTCCGCCCCCTGCAACTTTGGGCGCATCGCCGAGCAGCTGGGGCCCCAAATTCGCGACCTGCGGGAGCGCGGTCACATACCCATCGTCACCCTCCAGTATCTAGAGACCTATAGCTACGAGCCCACCGGTCAACAGCGAATTGATTTTCGCGCCCTGAGCGAGGCCGGAGCCGTCATCGTCAGCGGCAGCCAGGCCCACCAGCCCCAGGGATTCGACTTTGTGGATGGGGCCTTCATCCACTATGGGCTGGGCAACCTGTTCTTCGACCAGATGCAATCCCTGGAGACGCGCCAAGAATTCATAGACCGACACGTCTTTTACGACGGGCGACACATCAGCACCGAGCTTCTGACGGCCTTGCTGGAGGACTGTGCCCGTCCCCGTCCCATGACGCCCCAGGAACGAGAAGCTCTGCTGAAAGAGACCTTTGCCGCCAGCGGGTGGTAGTCGCTTTTACGGCTCGACGATCAGCACCCCGGCCCCATCAATTTCGCTCCGCTTGACGGCCAGCAGCGCCTCGTTTGCCTGTTCCAGGGCAAATGTCTCCACCGTGGTGTGGATGGGGATTTCGGCCGCCACCTGCAACAGTTCCCGCGCATCCTGCCGGGTAAAGTTGGCGACACTGCGCACCGTCCGCTCCCAATAGAGCAAGTCGTCGTAATCCAGCGCCGGAACCGGCGACATCGTCACCCCGGCCAGAGCCAGCGTCCCGCCTCGCTCCAGCACCCGCAGCGCTTCTGGGACCAGTTCGCCCGCTGGGGCAAAGATGATGCTGCCGTGCATCCGTTGGGGGGGAGTATCCTCCGCCCCGCCTACCCACTCGGCCCCCAACTCGCGGGCCAACTGCCGGTGTCCAGCGCTGCGGGTAAAGACATAGACTGAACATCCCCAATGGCGGGCCACTTGAATCGTGACGTGAGCCGAAGCACCGAAACCGTACAGTCCCAGCCGCTGCCCGGGCTGGATCTCGCTCAAACGCAGGGCCCGATAGCCAATGATGCCGGCGCACAAGAGCGGCGCAGCTTCCACGTCAGAAAAGGACTCGGGAATGGGATAGGCAAACGCCTCTGGCACCACCATCGCTTCAGCATACCCGCCATCGGCGTGCAGGCCGGTGAACCGGGCCTCCCGGCACAGATTCTCCTGGCCGCGCCGGCAGAACTCGCACGCCCCGCAGGCGCTGTAAAGCCACGGCACCCCCACCCGCTGCCCCACCTCGAACCGATCCGCGCTCTCTCCCCGGGCTTCCACCACCCCCACGATCTGATGCCCTGGAATCAGGGGGAGCTTGGGCAGCTCCAGGTCTCCCTCTACCGTGTGCAGATCGGTGTGACAGATCCCACAGGCCCGCACCTGCAAGCGCACCTGGCCGGGACCAGGATTCGGCCGCGGCCAGGCGGCTAATTCCAATGGACGTTCCTCTATCGCGCAGGGTTCGCGCAGCAGCATCACTTTCATCACCCTTCTCCTATTCATTCAATCTGACCAGGGTATTGTAGCTGCAAGCTTGTAGAAAGACAAGCCACACACCCGTCCCAGGTTTTGGGGACTGGTTCCCAGTCTTGACACTATCCATTAGCGTGGTACAATCCTCCCGTTAACAGTCCACAAGCAAGGAGTAAACCGTTGAGTGAACCTTATTACGACGTTATTCACCCCCACGGAGGGGTCCTGGTAGACCGAGTCCTACGGGGCGAAGTGCGAGCAGCCGTGCGAGAGCGCGCCGCGACCATGATCAAGATTCCGTTGCGGCCGATGGGCCTTTCTGATCTGGAGTTGATCGGAGTTGGCGCCCTCAGCCCCCTGACCGGCTTTATGCGCCAGGCCGACTACCATCGCTGTGTCACAGAGATGCGCTTGACCAACGGCTTGATCTGGTCCATCCCGGTGACCCTGGCCGTGGGACAGGACGTGGCCGACCAGATCAAGGAAAACCAAGAAATTGCCCTGTGCGAACGGGAGAAAGACGGAGATCGCATCCTGGCCGTCATGGAAGTGGCCGAAAAATACCCTTACACCCGCCAGGTCAAAGAACAGGAGGCCCGCGAGGTCTACCGAACGACCGAGGAGGCTCACCCGGGCGTGGCCCGGCTCTACGGTCGGGGAGAGGTGCTTCTGGGCGGCGACATCTGGCTGGTTGATTGGCCCAGCGCCGTCCAGACCGAGTTTCCCGAACTGCGTCACACCCCGGCCGAGACGCGGCGCATGTTCGCCCGGCGGGGCTGGCGCTCCGTGGTGGGTTTTCAGACCCGCAACCCCATCCATCGAGCCCACGAGTATCTCCAGAAAACGGCCCTCGAGATCGTGGATGGCCTGTTCCTCCACCCATTGGTCGGCGAGACGAAGGATGACGACATCCCGGCCGACGTGCGCATCGCCTCCTACCAGGCGATCCTGCGCGACTATTACCCCGCCGAGCGGGTGCTGCTGGGCGTCTTTCCGGCCGCCATGCGCTACGCCGGGCCGCGCGAGGCGATCTTTCACGCCATCGCCCGCAAGAACTATGGGTGCACCCACTTTATCGTGGGGCGGGACCACGCCGGCGTGGGCAAGTACTATGGCACCTATGACGCTCAGAACATCTTTGATCAATTTCCCCCGCAAGAGATTGGCATCACGCCGTTCAGATTCGAGCACGCCTTCTACTGCAAGAAATGCGAGGCCATCGTATCGGCCAAGACCTGCCCCCACGGCAAGGATGACTGGCTCTTTTTGAGCGGCACCCAAGTGCGCGAGATGTTGGAGCGGGGCGAGATGCTGCCCGAAGAGTTCACCCGTCCCGAGGTCGCCCGTGTCCTGTTGGAAGGCGTCCAGCGCCACAAGGAAACGACCTAGACCGAACTGGATGTTCACACAGCAGACTACAGCATCACCGGGAAGTGAGTTATGTTAAATTTTTTTAGACGACGGAAGCATCAAGTCCTGGTCGTGGGACTCGACTGCGCCCCGCCTCCGGTGCTCTTTCAAACCAGCGCCGAACACAGTCTGGGGCTGAAGGACCACCTGCCCAACCTGAGCCGCCTCGTTGACGAGGGCATCTATGGCCCCCTCTCCAGTTCGATCCCGTGCATCACCGTCCCCGCCTGGACCTCGATGCTGGCGAGCAAGGACCCTGGGGTGCTGGGCTTTTACGGCTTTCGCAACCGGGCCGACCATTCCTACGACCGTATGACCATCGCCACCGCCAATGCTATCCACGAAAAACGGGTCTGGGACATTCTGACCGAGGCGGACAAAACGTCCATCGTCGTCGGCGTGCCGCAAACCTATCCCGTCCAGCCTCTCAAGGGCCACCTGATCAGCAGCTTTCTGACCCCCAGCACCCAGCGACAGTATACCTTCCCCAACGACCTGCGTTTCGAGATTGATCGAGTGCTCGACGGGCGCGACTATGACGTGGACGTGCCCCAGTTCCGCACCGACGACAAATCCCACCTCTTGCAGCAGATCCAAGAGATGACCGAGAAACGCTTCCAAGTGATCAAGTATCTGCTGCGCGAGAAACCGTGGGACTTGTTCATGTTCGTCGAGATCGGCCTGGACCGCCTCCACCACGGCATGTGGAAGTTCTGGGACCCCGCCCACCCGAAACACGAACCGGGCAACCCTTACCAGGAGGCCATCCCCGACTATTACCGCTACTTGGACCGGGAGTTGGGCGAACTATTGGGCATGCTGGACGACGACGCAGTCGTGCTGGTCACGTCCGACCACGGAGCGCAGGCTATGGAGGGCGGCATCGTCATCAACGAATGGCTGCGCCGCGAGGGACTGCTGGTGCTCAAAGATGAACCACGCTACCAAGGCATCATTCCCTTTGAAAAAGTCGAGGTGGACTGGGAAAAGACCACCGCGTGGGGGGCCGGCGGCTACTATGCCCGCATCTTTATGAACGTCGAGGGACGCGAACCTCAGGGCAAGATTCCCGCCTCCAAGTACGAGAAAACACGCGATCATCTCAAAGAGCTGATCGAATCCCTGCCCGATCACACCGGTCGGCCGATGAACTCGGTGGCCTTCAAACCGCAAGACCTGTATCGGCAAGTGCGCAACGTCGCCCCCGACCTGATGGTCTACTTTGGCAATCTGCGCTGGCGCTCGGTGGGGTCCTTTGGCCTGCCCGACATCTATACCTTTGAAAACGACCTCGGCCCGGACGATGCCAACCACGCCCAGGATGGCGTATTCATCTTGTGGGATCCTCGTCACAATCACAGGGGAAAGTACGTCGAGGGGTTACAACTGATGGACGTGGCCCCGACCATCCTGGACCTGATGGGGGTCGGGGTGCCTCCAGATATGCAAGGCCGGGTGATGGCTCGATAGGAAATAGTTCAATCGGAGCTTGATGAGCCATACAAACAGTACCACAGGGGGCGGTAAAAGCCCCCTGTCTTTATCTCTACTGGCGTGGAGTCTCCTGGCTGCCATCCTGGTAGCCGCCGCCTACCTGGTCGGCGCTGGCCTGGCTCAACGCTGGATCACGCCGCCGCCGGCCCTCTCCAGCGCAGACCCAACCCCGATCCTCACTCCAACACCCACCTCGACGACCGTGAACTGGCTCACCCCCGGCGAGCCAGCCGACGGGACTCTGGGCACAGCGTCGGTGGATGAATGGCGCTTTCAAGGCCACGCTGGTCAGTCGGTCACTATCGAAATGTGGCTCCACCCCGGTTCCGGTTCCAGCGTGGAGGCCGAACTGACCACCTACCTGGTCACCACTGGCGGCGCGACCCTGGTCGAGGAGGGCGGATCGGTCTTCCTGCCGCCCTATCTGAGCATATCTAGCCTGCCGGCCGACGATCTCTACTATGTGCGCGTGCTGCCGGCGTCGGGTGCGCCGGGTCGCTACTCGCTGCTCCTCACCCTCTCGGAACCCGCTCAGCCGGGAACGCCCGGCGCCCCCCAGCCGCAACCGCGCAGGACGCCCACGCCCAGCGGTCCGGTCGTCTCTATCACGCCGGGACAGTTTCAGTGGCCGACCACGCGGCGCCGAATCTCTGGCTGGACGTTCCACGATCCCGGCAACCCCGGCCACATCGGCCTCGACATCGCCGCCGAAATGTGGGACCCCATCGTCGCGGCGGCTGGCGGCGTCGTCGCGTTCGCTGAATGGGGCGGTGGGTATGGCAACCTGGTCATCGTCGAGCACCCCGGCGGATGGCGGACCTATTACGCTCACTTTTCCAAGATCGTCGTCAAGGTGGGACAAGAGGTCATGCAGGGAGAACTGCTAGGGGGTGCCGGGACCACCGGCTACTCCACGGGCCCGCACCTGCACTTTGAGATTCGTTATCAGGGCCGCCCGGTGGATCCGCAACTCTACCTGCCTTAACAGTCCAACTCGGACCACGGCTCGGACCGCCAGCATCCTGCTGGCAATTTTGGGCCGTCGGGGATGACGGCGATCCGTCCTACATTCTCATCGGGGTTTATGGCGACTGCTGCTCCCCCAACTCGACGATGGCCGACGCGATGGCATCCCGATCCGGGATTCCATACTGCGTCAACACCACCTCGCCCTGTCCATCCAACACCAGAATAGTGGGCACGCCCCGCACCCGGTAGCGCAGCGCCAGCTCTCCTCCCACATTATCCATGACACTCAGCCGCAGCACCTGCGCCCGGCCTGCCAAATCCCGCTCCAGCCTGTCCACGACAGGCTTGGCCACCAGGCACGGCGCTCAGGTATTCGAGTAGAACTCGACCACCGTGGGCAGACCGGTCCGCACCTGCGCATCGAAAGCCGCCGTCGAGACTAGCTCGTCGCCCGGCGTCCGCAGGATCACGTACCCTCCCACCATCACGAGGATGATGAGGACCACCAACCAGTTCTCGCGCCAAAACCGCTTCAATTCTCTCTCCTTGAACAGACCTCATACCGTGGCCCGAATCACCTGCACCACGCCCAGCGCGTGCCGCTCCAACCGCCCCACTCGAAAGCCAGCCCGCGCCACGGATTTGACGGTATCACGATTCAGGTGGCAGTCCTGGCTCCAGGCATGCCAAAAGGGATGCAGGACCTCCGTCAATAGAGCGCCCAATCCATCCCCCCGCACGTGCTCCAACAGCACCAACTGGCCGCGCGGATGGGATCGCAGCACCCGCCGCGCCTCGGCCAGACCCTGCAGCGGATCGGTGACGGAACAAAAGACCAACGATCCCGCCACCACGTCGAAACTGTCGTCATCGAAGGGCAAGTCCTGCGCGTCGGCCTGGACCAATCTCACCGCCGCGCGCGTGGCACGGCGGGCGGCCCAGTTCAACATCTCTGTGCTGATGTCGCACCCGGTCACACGGGCCGTCGGTCCATACAGTGGCAAATTGACCCCCGTGCCGACCCCCAGCTCCAGCACGTCCCCATTGAGAGAGGAAAACACCCGCTCCCGCAGCCGCCGAAAGATCAACCACTCCAGCGGCTGCATGCCCCGATCATATACCGGGGAAACCCGGTCAAAGATTGTCCCCATCACCGCCCCGCGACTGACCAACCAACGCGCGCAGCGTCGCCAGGTTCTCTCGGTCCTCCTGCAAATCCTCTCCCTTGGGGGTCTCCAACAGACCCGGCAGCCCCGCCAGGCGAGGATCGTTCAGCACGTTCCTGAACCCATCCAACCCGATGCATCCCTTTCCGATGTGCTCGTGCCGGTCCTTGCGGCTGCCCAACTCGCCCTTGCTATCGTTCAAGTGGATGGCCTTGAGCCGTTCCAGGCCCACGATCCGATCGAACGTGTCCATCGCGGCGGCGTACCCCTCCGGCGTGCGCAAGTCATAGCCAGCCCCAAAGGCGTGACAGGTGTCGAGACAGACTCCCAGCCGCTGACCCTCCGGCGTGCGTGCCAACAGCCAACCCAACTGCTCGAAACAGTACCCCAGGTTGCTGCCCTGCCCGGCCGTATTCTCCAGCAGCATCCGAGCGCGAAAGCCCAGCGTCGCGGCGTGCACCTCTCCCAGGGCCTGGGCCACCCGCGCCAGACCCGCCTCCTCCCCCGTGCCCACGTGGGAGCCAGGGTGAAGCACCAGGTATGGGACGTCCAGGGCCTCGCACCGCTCCAATTCTAGGACCAGCGTATCGCGCGACCTGGCCCACAGACCGTCGTCGGGCGAGGCCAGGTTGAGCAGGTAGGAGGCGTGGCCCACCACCGGCCGGATGCCCGTCTCCTCCGCTCTGGCCCTGAAACGGGCGATCTCCCGCTCAGAAAGAGGTCTCGCGGCCCACGCCCGATTCGGTTTGACAAAGATCTGCACCGCCTCACAGCCCACTGACTCGGCCCGGTCGAAGGCTTTGTACACCCCACCGGCGATGGACTCGTGAGCACCCAGGACCAACACGACTACTCCTCTGATACCCAGCCGGCCGGATACCGGCGCGCCAAATCCACGTACGTCTGCTTAAAGTGCATCCACTCGGCCTTGTACTCCTGGTTGACCGTCTTTTCCAACACGCGCGCTGGCACCCCTACGGCGACGTGCTCCGCCGGGATCTCTTGTCCCTGGCGAACCACCGCCCCCTCGCCCACCACGGCCCACTCCCCCAGCGTCGCCCAATCGGAGACCACCGCCCCCATCCCAACGATGACGTAATCGTGGATCATTTTGGGCGAGTGGATGATGGCCCCATGCCCGACAGTCACCCAGTTGCCCAGCGTCGTCTGCTCGCCAGGGCGAGCGTGGATGACACAGTTGTCCTCCACACTGCAATGATCCCCGATGAGGATGGTCCCATAGTCACCCCGGATGCGAGCGCCCGGCCCAATCCAGCATCCCTCGCCAATCGTCACGGCGCCGAACACATCGGCCGAGGGGTGAACGTAGGTGCCTGTCCCGATCACCGGCGTCCGGCCCTCGAAAGAAGCTATTGTCATGTCACACCTCGCGCCTTCTCGTGGCTGGCCTCGGCCTTGATCCGTTCCAATGCCTCCTCCAACTCTTCCAACTGGATCAACATCGCAGGGGGCACGGAATGTTTGGGCAAGCGCGCCTTCAGGTCTGCGATGCGTCTCTCCAACTCGACCGCCTTTTCTGGACTGGCTGCCATACCAGCGAGCCCCTTGATGTCAGTCATCCACGTGCGGGATGACGCAGATAAACCGCAGCACCCCCGCCCCAGTGTTCCGGTAGCCGTGAGGCTCATCGGGGGGAATGTATAGAGCCACCCCAGGCCGCATCGCGACCTCGCCATGCGGGCCCTCGGCCACTCCCTCTCCCTCCAGGACGAAAATCTCGTGCTCGAACGGGTGCTGATGTGTATGGAAAACAGCTCCCGGCTGGAACTCGATCACGCGCAGCGCGAAATTGGGCGCTCCCTCCGGACGCCCAATGATCCAGCGGATGGTAATCCCCTCCGCGGCCGCTTCTGCTGGCACCTCCAAATAGTTTCGATGTAACACCTTGACCTCCTCGATTTTGACTAGTCTTCGACCGACTGTTTCCAGAAGCCAATGATCTGGTCGGGTCGAAAGGCGAGCTGTACCAGTTCCCACCCCTCCGCCCCATCTCGATTCAACAGACGCTCCACCGCCCCGGTCAGGGGGTTGGGAGCAGCATCAAAGTAACATGTTCCCTCGTCGTCGCAAAATATTTGCGGAGGAACCTGATCCACCGGCTTGGGCAGCTCTCCCAGCACGTCGGCCGGCGTGTAGATCGTGATCCGATATCGCCATCGATTCATATCTCATTCCTCCCAGTGATCCGGCTGCACACTACAACGGGGCGCCATCACCCCACGATAGCCTGATACGGACAGGCCACCATGCAAACCAAACAACCATAACAGAGATTGGGATCGATGAACGGCGGCTCCCCTGGATCAATCGCGACAATCGCCTTGGTGCGACATACCTGGCGAGCCACACACTTGCGACAGGCCTGACAGCGCACACCGTCTACACGGGGCATCTTGGGTGGAGGCGGATGATCGGGCATCCTCGACCTCTCTCCTAACCCTCAAGTTTGCAGGCGTCGGTCACAGCTCTGTTTCGCAGCAAGCCGTGCTCACATCCTTGTCTATCCGCGACTTGGGATACTCGCCCAGGAACTTTTCCACCTCCATCGCCGCGACAGCGCCCGTGCCCGCAGCGACGACAACCTGACGATACAGAGGATCCTGTACGTCGCCCGCTGCGAAAACCCCCGGCACATTGGTCCGCTGCCGATGATCCGAGACGATATACCCCCACTCGTCCAAATCCAACTGACCGGCAAACAACTCTGTCTTCGGATCCATCCCGACGTAGATGAACACGCCATCCACCTCGATCGTCTCCATCTCGCCGGTTTTGACGTTGCGCACCCGCACCCCGCTCACCGTCTGGTCCCCAAGAACCTCCTCCACCACCGTGTCCCAAGCGACCCGTATCTTGGGATTTGCGAATGCCTGCTCTTGATAAATCTGCGTCGCCCGCAACTCGTCACGGCGGTGAATGATGACGACCTCGCGCGCAAATCGGGTCAGAAACAGGGCCTCGATGACGGCGCTGTCTCCCCCACCGACGACCGCGACTCGCTTATCCCGGTAGAAAAAGCCATCACACGTCGCGCAGGCCGAGACCCCGCGCCCAAAGAACTTGTCCTCGCCCGGTACCCCTAAACGGCGCGGAGAGGCCCCGGTGGCGACGATCACCGCCAAGGCTTGGTACGTCGCCCGGTGAGTGCGCACTGTAAAAGGTCGAGAGAAGAAATCCACCTCGACCACCTCCTCCAGCTCGATTTGGCATCCAAATCGCTCCGCCTGACTCTGAAACCGTCGCACTAACTCTGGCCCTTCTAGCCCTTCCGGAAAACCAGGGAAATTGTCCACCACATCCGTGTTGGCTGGCTGTCCCCCAGGCAAAGAGCCTGCTAGGACCAACGTGTCCACCCGGGCGCGTCCAGCGTAAATGGCGGCCGTCAAACCAGCCGGCCCCCCACCCAAAACGATCAAATCATAGACCCGGCCCCTCGTCTTTTCCGTTTCCTGTTGTGTCTCCTGCAATGACGGGGTTAGCTTGAAATCAAACACGGATTCACGCTCCCTGTACCGCTTCTTGCAGCTTTTCCAGCACCATAGGTTCTGGGGCCGCTCCCTCGACGTGGGTTGTCTCGTTGATCACGGTGCGCGGCACACCCATAACCTCGTATTTGATCGCCAGGTGCGGGAACTCGGTGGCCTCGATCATATCGGCCCGCACCATCGGGCTGGAGATGGCCATCTGATGGGCCAACATCACCGCGGGCGGACAATACGGGCAGGTTGGCGTGACAAAGACCTGAATGTGAACCGGCTCGGACAATTCGGCCAGGGCCTGCACCCCCTCCGTACTCAACTCTGCCCGCCCACTGGACACGGTCTTGATGGCGTGCAGGAACGACGTAAACTCGTATCCTGACGGAATGCCATAGAAACGAACGCCATCATCCTGTGCACCAATGACGGCGATAGCGGGAATCTTGTCTATGCTCCACTCCGCGGCCCGGTTCTGATCGGCGACGAAATCGTACACCTCGGCCGTCACGTGATCGGAGAGCGCGGCTATTTCCTCGACCAACTGTCTGGTCTCGGCGCAGAATTGGCACTCGAATTCTTGGGTAAACATCACCAAGCGCACCGGACCTTCCAAGTCTGATAATTGCTCTTTGACCTGTGCTGTGATTTCTTCATTCAGTAGAGGCATTCTAATTCTCCTTTCTCAAAATGTAGGCCAGCTTTTCTACGCCAGCCGGGACAGGGCCACCGCCAGCGCGTCGGCGATCTCTTCAGGCGAACTATCCGATAAGACGCACTCGGCTGCATACGTCCGTACCAGCGCCACAGTAGCTTGATGGGCCGCGGAGCGGACGGCAGACAGTTGCTGCAAGATTTCGCTACAATCGCGATCCTCCTCGATCATCCTGACCACACCACGCGCCTGCCCCTCAATGCGCCGCACCCGCCTCACCAGGTCTGCCTTTGCGGACAAATCGGCTAGTTTCACGTCAATACCCCCTGTCGGAAGCTCACGGCTTCCTAGCGACTGATCCCTCAAACAGGGCCGGGTCCACAAGAAGACGCGGCAGCAGCTCCGCCCTTGCTGGTCCCACTCGTACCAAACAGCGACACGCTCTTCCCCACCTTTTGCCCGCCACACTTGGGGCACGTAGGCGTGACCATCTTGGCGAGTGAACGCACAAATACCTCGAATTGCTCGCCGCACTCTTCACATCGGTACTCGTAGATTGGCATACTCCTCACCTCCATTACAATACTGGGGTACAGTATACAATAGAATTCAATTCTTGTCAAGTCCTCCAGAGCCACAATCCAATATTCCTCTCCATCTTTGCCAGAAACCATGTATTGTGGTACAATATAACAAAACGCTATATAAACAAGTGGTATATTGCTATCCAACCACACTGGGCGGTTGGGCTGATTGCCCTGTCAATACTCTTCCATCAATGATAGAACCCCCAGTGTCCGATCATCGGTTGATTCCGAACACCGACGGTTACTCATCGAGTCTCCTGTAGGTTCAACTTCCCAGATCGTCTTCGTACGAACGCTCACTACGAGCAGCACGAGCCGCGCACCTGAGACATCAACACTCGCTCACTGGCGCGGAGAATCCGGCAACGAATGTCCAAACGGACATTTTCAGAGGATTACAGTATGGAAAACCCAACCAACACCCTACAGCGCGAGCTGCAGGATCTAAAAGCACAAATAAACACCCTAGAAAAGGGGCTCGAACACAAACCAGATTACGGACTTGGCACGGGAGCCGCGGCCGTCACAAACTGGGAACTCGACCTGGCGATGGTAAAGCGGCTGCGGGAGCGAGTTTCGCTCATCGAACAAACCCTGTCACAAACGGATCAGAATGCCTACGGCATCTGCAAACAATGTGGCGAGCCGATCCATCCCGACCGTCTGGCGGTCCTGCCGGATACCAGACTCTGCATCCAATGTGCTCGGAATGAACAGGACAGTAAATAGAAAGGAGGTGTATAGACATTGGCGAGAGTGGTACTAAAACCAGGCGAATCACCGGACAGTCTACTCAGGCGTTTTCGTAAAAAGGTCACTCAGAGCCGGATTCTGAGCGACGTGAAGAAGAAACGCTTTTTCACTTCCAAGAGTGCGCAGCGCCGGCGTGCCCGTCTCAAGGCTATCCGTCGGGAACGGCAACGCCAGCGACGCGAGCGACAACGGTATTACTAGAACGCTGAGCGGTTCGACCATGCGGGAGGAAACCTGTGTCAGATCAGATCAAAATGGTCGTGTGCCAGCGGTGCGGGCGCGGATTTGTGTTGACTGCCAATTATATGGGCATGTTGACCCGGCGAGGGATCAAGGTCGTGGCCCCTGTGCTATGTCCAACCTGTTTTCTGAAACAAGGACCACTCCCCAAACAACGGGGAACGGTGAAATGGTTCAATCATCGCAAGCATTACGGCTTTATCCTCGCCGGTGACGGGAAAGAGATCTTTTTTCATCAAGAGCAAATCCTGGAATCCCGGGAGGACGAGATACAAAAAGGGCAAATGGCCCGGTTTCACACGCGATACTCGACAAAAGGGCCAGAAGCACTGAATGTGGAATTGGGAAATGAATGAAACGTTCAAAGTAGGAGATGCGATCATCCACCCCATCCGAGGGGCCGGCATCGTGGAGCGCGTCGAAGAACGGCCGTGGCGTGGAAAGAGCGACTGGTACTACAGAATCAGGCTGATGAATCACCATGCAACCAGCCTGATGGTTCCGATCAACGTTGCAGAAGAGATCGGCCTGCGACTTGCGATTCCAGAATCGAAACTGAACCAAGTATGGCGCGTGTTGAGCGACGATCCCACCAAGCTGCCCAACGATCACAAAATTCGCTACAAGCTGCTCAAGGAGAAGCTTCATACCGGAGATGTCTTTCAGGTCACCGAAGTCGTACGGGATATGGCCTGGCGGCAGCAACGAGAGGGCCGTCTGAATACAGTGGGAAAACGCATATATGAGGAAAGTATAAAATTGCTGGCCGGTGAAATCGCTGCTACCCAGGGCACCGACGTGGTCAACGCCGAGGCCCGGGTCCGCGACCGGGTCAGGAAATACGTGGTGCCCCCTGCTGTGCTGTGATGCCCAGCAGACATCACCTCGATAAGGCACATCTGGCAGCGGTGACAGGGGCATAGTCACCTCCCAATGTGAAAGGGGCTGTGCCCCGCTCTCAATTTCTTTAACTAACGCACCGTCAATACTGCCTTGACGACAGGCTGATACCATGATCTCTCGTTGAGGCATGCCAATACCTGCTCCAGATCAATTCCGAGGACAAATCGTGCGGTTCATCCTGTCGCTAATGCAGGAGAGTGTTCAGGAGACTTTCCCATGCCATTGGAAAGGACGACACGTACAAAAACCGTCATAGCCGCAGCACTGGGAGAGTGTGTCCACGTGGCCGGTATATTAAACTTTCTCCGTCTGGCCGAGGCGGCCGGATGGCGAACCGTTTTTCTCGGTCCGGCCACCTCCATTCAACACGTGCTAGAGGCTGCTCGACGGGAGCATGCAGACATGGTCGGCGTCTCCTACCGGCTGACCCCAGAGACCGGCGAGCGGCTGCTGGCCCAGTTCGCCGAAGAAGCGGACGACTTGCGCGCCACCGGGGTGCGCTTTGCCTTCGGCGGCACACCACCGGTGGCGGAGCGCGTCCGAGCTATTGGTTTCTTTGAGCGGGTGTTCGAAGGGGGCGAACCGGCTGACGCTGTGCTGGCTTACTTGAAGGGACAGACTCACCGGCATCTCGTGGCCGACGACTGTCCTCAAACCGTCGTGGAGCGCATCAAGTGGAAAACCCCCTATCCCATCATCCGTCACCACTTTGGCTTGCCCACGGTCGAGGCCACCCAGGATGGCATCGCTCACATCGCTCGGGCTCACGCACTGGACGTCATCTCTCTGGGGATTGATCAGGACGCTCAGGCGAACTTTTTCCACCCTGAACGTCAGGATCCTCGCCGCCGAGGTGCCGGCGGGGTGGCCGTGCGCAGTCCCGACGATTACCGGGCCCTGTATCGCGCCAGTCAGTGCGGCAATTTTCCCCTCATGCGAACCTACTCCGGCAGCGATGACTTTATCCGTCTGGCTCAACTGTACGTGGACACCATCCATATCGCGTGGTGCGCCATTCCCATTTTCTGGTTCAACCAGATGGATGGACGCGGACCGTGGGACCTGAGCGGGTCCATCCGCGAGCACCAGAACGTGATGCGGTGGTACGGCCAGCGCGGCATCCCCGTCGAACTGAACGAGCCGCACCATTGGGGCATGCGAGACGCGCCCGACGTGATCTTTGTCGTCGCCGCCTATCTTTCGGCCTACAACGCCCGCGCCTGCGGCGTGCGGGATTACATCGCCCAGTTGATGTTCAACAGCCCGCCCGGTCTCTCCGACAGGATGGATTTAGCCAAGATGCTGGCATGCCTGGAGATCATCGCGCCGCTAGCAGAGCAAGAAGAATTTCACATCTGGCGGCAGACGCGCACAGGATTGTTGAGCTATCCGCTGAAACCAGACAGCGCCCGTGCTCACCTGGCGACCAGCGTCTACCTGCAGATGGCGCTCCGTCCACACATCCTCCACGTGGTCGGTCACACCGAAGCCCACCACGCTGCCACAGCCCAAGACGTGATCGAGGCGTGCGGACTGGCCCGCCGAGCCATCGAAAACGCTATCCGCGGTCAGCCCGATATGACCCACGATCCCGCCATCCAGCAGCGTAAAGCGGAACTGCTCGGAGAGGCCCAAGTGACCCTGGCGGCGATCCAGGGCCTGGCCGGCCCCGCCGTGCCCGACCCGCTCACCGACCCGTCGACTCTGGCTCGAGCGGTAACCGTCGGGATTCTGGACGCCCCGCACCTGCAGAACAACCCCTTTGCGCGCGGTCGAATCGCCACTCGGATCGATGCGCGCGGCGCCTGTGTCGCGGTGGATCGAACGGATGGTCACATGCTCACCGAGACAGAGCGCATCGCCCGCTTGGGCACAGAGTAACCTGTACAAGGATGCACTGACAGAGGCACAGAGAGAGGAGAGGGATGAGCAACGACACAAGATACACAATCATCGGCGCCGGCCATGGTGGCAAGGCTATGGCGGCAGACCTGGCTGCCAAAGGCTTTAGCGTGACGCTCTACAACCGCACCCCAGAACGCATCGAGGAAATCCGGTGGCGCGGGGAGATCGAGCTAGAGTATGACACCGGCGTCTCTCGTCTCTGCCCTCTCGCCTGTGTCACGTCCGATATCGAGGAGGCCCTCAACGATGCCGACGTCATCATGGTCGTGATACCGGCCTCGGGACATCGGTCGATCGCCACGAGTTGCGCCCCACATCTACGGGATGGTCAAATCGTGATCCTCAATCCGGGTCGCACCGGCGGCGCACTGGCATTCCGCCAGATCCTCAACCAGGAGAAATGCCCGGCCAACGTCGTTGTGGCGGAGACAGGCACCTTTATCTTTGCCAGCCGCAGCACCGGCCCAGCCCAGGCCTGCATCTTTCGCCGCAAGAACGCCGTCCCCCTGGCCGCTCTACCGGCAATTCACACGGGTCACGTCTTGGAAACGGTCTGCGATGCCTACCCTCAGTTTATTCCCGTCCCCAACGTACTCCACACCAGCCTGGACAACATGGGGGCCATCTTTCACCCGGCGCTGACGCTGCTCAACGCCGGGTGGATCGAACGGACCAAGGGAGATTTCCAATTCTACGTCGAGGGGGTCACCCGCTCCACAGCCCACGTGCTGGAGGTCCTGGATCGAGAGCGAGTGACGATTGCCGCTGCGTTAGGCATGCACGCCCGACCCGCTCTCCGGTGGTTGAAGGACGCTTACTCGGCCGAGGGCCAAACGTTGTACGAAGCGATACAAGCCAATCCAGGCTATCAGGGCATCCAGGCGCCGCGCAACTTGCGCCATCGCTACATCTTTGAGGATGTCCCTTTCAGCTTGGTCCCTCTAACCTCCCTTGGCAAACAATTCGGGGTGGACACCTGGGCCATAGACGCGATGATTCGGTTGGCCTGTGTGATCCACGGCACCAATTACTACCAACAGGGGCGCACGGTGGAGGATATGGGGTTACAAGGACTGCGTGTTAACGAGGTGTTGTGCTACGTTCAGGAAGGGTACATCCCATCTATTTATGCCCCCGTCAACGACAGATAGAGCTTTGTATCCCAGCAGCGCTTCAGGTCTGCACCGATCCATTGTCAGATACCGAAACCCGTGCTATAATGTGCTAGTTCGCTGTATACCGGAATATACTGTGGCAGGCGCCGTAAGCATTCGGCACTCGGGCTTGCCGGCCCGACAGCCAATGTCCGGCTACGACATCAAGCAGTTCCTCAAAAGCTCGAGTTGGTTGATTGATAGCCCCAGTTTCGGTCATCTATATCCCGCCCTACACGCCCTGCTCAGGGACAGCCTGATAACTATCGAATTCGTGTCCTGCAAGGACCAGCCATCCCGATCACTGCTACCCTCAGAAACCAATCAGAGCGACATGATTCCCTCGACAAGAGAGAGCGCATTCCAGGATTCGTCAATTCTGAGGGTGCAGAAAATCTAACAATGGACATCCTCGCCTCATCGGCACAAGCGATGAGGCGACATCTACCCAAGAAGCCCAGGGGCTGAAAGGAAAACAGAACCATGTTCAAAACCGGTGAAGCAATCGTTCACCCCATTCGCGGGGCTGGCGTCGTGGAATGCATAGAGAAACGCCAATGGCAGGGTAGACAGAGCCTCTACTACAGGATCAAGCTGTTGAGCCACCCCAGCTCCAGCTTGATGATCCCCATCGCCAACGCAGAGATCATCGGACTTCGCCGCGCTATTCTGCCCTCCGAGTTGAGCCGGGTGTGGCGGGTGCTGCACGCCCCCCCCCGAACCCTGCCCCCCGATCACAAGGAACGCTACCAAATCCTGGAGGACAAACTTCGCACTGGGGACATTCTACAAGTCGCCGAGGCCATGAGAGATATGACGTGGCGACAACAACAGGAGGGTTCCCTGACGACGCGGGGTAAGCGTATGTACGAAGAGGGAATGCTGCTTCTGGCCGGGGAGATCGCAGCTACCCAGGGCATCGAGTTGATCGAGGCCGAGGCCCAAGTACGGGAAAAACTGGAAGGAGCTCCCTCCCCTCCCACCGTGACAAACTGAACACCACGCCAGAACAGATCGAGCAAGCAAACCCGCTGTACAGTTACAGCGGGTTTGTTGGTGGGAAATGATGAAATTATCGTGCTCCGGCCCTTGACACGGGGAATTTTTTGTGGTATCATTGCGAACGGCTTAGCACTCTAATGCCAAGAGTGCTAATCGAGTCCGTTCATTTCAAATCTTAGCTTAGGAGGTAACAAGATGGCGCTAAACATTAAACCGTTGGGCGACCGGGTAGTTGTCGAACCGCTGGAGGAAGAGCAAGCGACTTTTGCTGGCGGTCAATTGGTGCTTCCCGATACCGCCAAAGAAAAGCCTCAACAGGGCAAGGTGCTGGCTGTGGGGCCAGGCCGTCTCGACGAAGACGGCAAGCGTATCCCACTGGAGGTCAAAGTGGGAGACACCGTCGTGTACGCCAAATATGCCGGCACCTCGTTCAAGACCAAGGATGGCACCGAAATTCTCTTCCTAAAAGAGACGGATATCCTGGCCATTTTAGAATAAGACTATTACCAGACTGGATCTATTTCTGAGGAGGAAAAGATATGGCAAAGCAACTAGTTTTCAGCGAAGATGCCCGTCGTTCCCTTAAACGCGGGATTGACGTTCTGGCGAATTCCGTCGTCACCACGCTGGGCCCCAAGGGACGCAACGTCGCTTTGGATAAAAAATGGGGCGCCCCCACCATCACCCACGATGGTGTGACCGTAGCGAAAGAGATCGAGTTGGAGGATCCTTTCGAGAATATGGGCGCACAGCTTCTGAAGGAAGCCGCCACCAAGACGAATGACATCGCCGGTGATGGAACGACCACCGCCACGCTGTTGGCCCACACCATCATCACCGAGGGGATGAAGAACGTCGCGGCTGGCGCGAACTCGATGCTGCTCAAGCGCGGCATCCTGGCCGGCGCCGAGGCCGTGGTGGGAGCCATCGCGGACCAGGCAATCGAACTGTCAACCAAGGGGGAGATCGCCAACGTGGCCGCCATCTCGGCCCAGGACCGCGAGATCGGCGAACTGATCGCCGACGTGATGGACAAGGTCGGCAAGGACGGTGTCATCACCGTCGAGGAGAGCAAAGGGCTGGAATTCGAGACCGAATACGTCGAGGGTATGCAGTTTGACCGCGGCTACATCTCGCCCTATTTTATCACCAACCCCGAGGCGATGGAATCCGTCATCGAGGAACCCTACATCCTGATCCACGACAAAAAGATCTCGGCCGCTCAAGATATGGTACCGATCCTGGAAAAGCTGGTCCAGCGCGGCGCGCGCAACCTGGTCGTCATCGCTGAAGATATTGACGGCGAGGCGCTGGCCACGTTGGTGCTGAACAAGCTGCGCGGTATGTTGAACTGCCTGGCCATCAAGGCCCCCGGCTTTGGCGACCGCCGCAAGGCGATGCTGCGGGACATTGCCGTCCTCACCGGTGGACACGTCATCACCGAGGAGGAAGGACGCAAGCTCGACAGCACCACGATGGATGACCTAGGCCGGGCCGACAAGGTCGTCTCCACCAAGGACGACACCACCGTCGTCGGCGGCCACGGCAAGGACACAGAGATCAAGGGTCGTATGGAGCAGATCAAGGTCGAGATCGACAAGTCTACCTCCGATTATGACCGGGAGAAACTGCAAGAACGGTTGGCCAAACTGGCCGGCGGCGTCGCCATCATCCGCGTGGGCGCGGCCACCGAGACCGAGCTGAAGGAAAAGAAGCACCGCGTCGAGGACGCCCTCTCCGCCACCCGCGCGGCAGTCGAGGAAGGCATCGTACCCGGCGGTGGCGTGGCCCTGATCAACGCCATCCCTGTCCTCGACGACGTCAAGATGACCTACCCCGACGAGCAGACCGGCGTCAACATCCTGCGCACGGCGCTAGAAATGCCCATCCGCAAGATCGCTGTGAACGCCGGCGAGGACGGCGCTGTGATCCTCGATACCGTGCGGCGGGTTCAAAAGGAAAAGAAGAACCCCCGGGTCGGTTACGATGTGCTCCAAGGCGAATTCCTGGACATGGTGGAAGCGGGCATCATCGACCCAGCCAAGGTGACCAAGGGCGCGCTCTCCAACGCAGCCTCCATCGCGGCGATGGTCCTCTCCACCGAGGCTCTGATCACCGATATTCCCGAGGAAGAGCCTCCCGTGCCCGCCAGCCCTCCCGGTGGTGGGATGTACTAGGCAGAGCTAGGCGGTCGTTAGCTCGCCAACGAGCAACAAAAAGCCCCTCGCTGTCGCGAGGGGCTTTTTACCATCCCTCGATCATGCTCCGGGCTTTCGCCCCCTGCTCCCCCTTGCCTAAGTGTCCATCTGGGGTATACTTGAGGTATGACGAAAACACCGAAAATGCAACGCGACAAGTTTGGAAAAATTTCGACCCTGCTCGCCGTGCTCGTGACGCTGGCCCTATCAAGTGCTCCACTCCCGACGACGGTGCACGCCGCCGGGCCGGACCCCCGATTCGGCGTCGTCGAGGCTTACGCCGCCCCTGCCGCCGCTACCGCCCTCGGCGCCGGATGGACGCGCGTCACCTTTGAGTGGAACCGTATTCAACCCCACGGCCCCGACGAATGGAACGTCGTCCCCATCTCGGACGGAGTGCTGGCTAGCGAACTCGCCGCCGGCCGCCAGGTAGTCGGCCTGCTCATCACCACCCCCGGCTGGGCCACCGACGTAGGCATCGGCCCTGGCGTCCCACAAGGGCTGTACCTGCCCCCCGACGATCCCAACAACCGCTGGGCCGTCTTTGTGCGAACCATCGCCGCTCGCTACGCCGGACGTATCGACCATTGGACGATCTGGAACGAGCCGGAAATCCCCATCGGTTCACCGGACATGACCTGGGGCGGGTCCATCGAGGACTTTGTCCAACTGCTGCGCGTCGCTTACACCGTCGCCCGGGAAACCAACCCCAACGCGGTCATTCACCTGCCAGCCATCACCCACTGGCACAACGAACACTGGTTCGGCCAGTTCCTCGACACCCTCGTCGCCGGCCCGCACGCCGCGGCCAACAATTACTACTTTGACGTGGCAACCCTCCACCTCTACCACGAACCGGAAAAAATCTATGACATCACCGTCCACTACTACCGCCTGATGCACAACCGGGGCATCTACAAACCGTTCTGGATCGCCGAGACGAACGGCTACCTCTCCCGCATCTCGGAGGAAGAACAGGCCTTCTTTATCATCCAGGCCTTCAGTCTGGAGATCGCCGCTGGCGCGGCCCGGATCGCCGTCTACAAGATGACCGACACCCAGACCGACCAGGCTGCCGATCCCGAACCCTTTGGGCTGGTGCGCATGGACGGCGGCCGGCGTCTCGCCTTCACCGCCTACCAGGTCGCCACCAACTACCTGGCGGGCTTTCGCAGCGGCCAATGGGATCGGCGGGACGAGATTTCGGTGGTCACCATAGACCGCGGCACGCAGACGACAACGGTTGCCTGGGCCCGCACGCCAGAGCCGCAAACCGCCATCCTCGCGGCCCGGACGACCCGCGCGCTGTTGGTGGACCCGTGGGGAACGAGCCGATACATTTACCCCGATCACGGCTACTATTTCGTCAACCTTCCCGGGGCCAACTGCGCCCAGGGCTGCCAAGTCGGCGGCGCGCCATATATGCTGATCGAGGATGCCTCACCAGGCGCTCAAACCGCCCCACAGGCCGCTTCCCCCACCCCACCAC
>DSDT01000233.1 GCA_011048615.1 Chloroflexota bacterium
GACGCGGTGGCCGAGACGATCGTGGACCTGGGCATAGATTGGAGCGGCATCGAGACTCTCAGCGATTTGCAGTCTGGCCTCATCGTGGCGCTGGGCAGTTTGGGCATCAAGCTGACTCGCTGACGTTGACGTGATGTAGCAGGGGGCACCCTCGCCCTGAATGAGCCTTCACTTGTATTGAGCCAGCCCTCCCCGAGTTTCGGCGCGCCAGGGTAGCGCCAAAGCGCGGGGAGCAGTGTCTGTGCCGATCGGTCGCAAGAGGTCTTGCCCAGCCATTCCATTCGCAGCCAGAACCCAACATATCAGAGCAGGATAATCCCTTCTCGCTGCTGAACGGCGGGTGATACTGTCTGCACGTTTGTTACTTGTCGAATCTCTCCCGGTGGGAGGTTTTGAGCCGTTCTTTACTACCAAGTCGCCAGCGGAAGGGACCGGATTGGGACTGGCCCAGGTGCACGGCATCGTGATGCAGCACGAGGGACACATTGACATCCATAGTCAGGTGGGACGTGGCACGACGTTTGTCATTTACCTGCCAGCATTGCAGATCTACCAGCCCGAGTTGCCGGCCATGAACCTACCTGATCTGGTGGGGGGACGGGGAGAGACTATCCTGGTGGTGGAGGACAGCGAGCCTACGCGCCAAGCCCTGGTGGCGAGCCTGGAAGAGTTGAACTATGGTACACTGGAAGCGGTCAACGGCCGGGAGGCCCTCGATATCCTGGAACAGCGAGGCGACGAAATCGGGTTGGTGCTGAGCGATGTGGTGATGCCAGGTATGGGGGGGATTGCCCTGTTGCGTAGTATGAAAGCTCAAGGATATCGAATCGGGGTCGTGCTGTTGACCGGTCATCCCCTGGAGCGGGAGTTGGAGGACTTGCAATTCCAGGAGCCGGATTCGCCGTTGATCGGTTGGCTGCTCAAGCCTGCGGGCTTGGAGCAGTTGGCCGACATCGTGGCGCAGGGAATCGAGGCGTTCAGGTGAACGACGGACTCCCCCTTTACCCCGGAAGGGTGGAACAGGAGGAAATATGGCAGCGTTCCTGAGACGAGTCGGGCGCGGTATGCTGATCGTGGGGCTGATCGGCGCGGTCTGGGCGGGTGAGGGGCAGATGGCATCGCCGGCGCGCGCCGCTCCCCTGGATCAGAGCGGAGGGGTCCACGTGGTGGCGTCGGGAGAGACGTTGTTCAGCATCGCCCGGCGGTACGGCACGTCGGTGGAGGCGATCAGCACGGCGAACGGGATCATCAATCCCTCCACCATCTATGCCGGGCAGCGCTTGATCATTCCAGGGGCGACGACCAGCCCGGTCGCTGGTCCAGCGGCCGATGGCGGAACCCACATCGTCGCGCCGGGGGAGAATCTGTACCGCATCGCCCTGCGGTATGGGACCACGGTGTCGACGTTGGCCCAACTCAATGGCATCTCGAACTATCACCGCGTCATCGCCGGACAGACACTGCGCATCCCCGGTCGCGGCGGTGCGTCATCGGCGGTCTCCCAGCCCTCTCCGGCTGGGGCGGCGGGGCGGACTCACATCGTGCAGCGGGGCGAGACGCTGGCCATCATTGCCGCCCGCTACAACGTCACGACGTGGGCGTTGATCCGCGCCAACGAAATCGTCAACCCGGCCCTGATCTATCCCGGACAGGCGCTGACTGTGCCGGGAACTGGCGGCGCCCCGGCGAGTTCACCGGTCGTAGCCGGCGGTGGGAAGCGGGTCGTCGTTGATCTCTCGGAACAACGACTCTACGCCTACCAGGGCGATGTGCTCGTCTACGCTTTCGTCGCCTCGACCGGTATGCGGGGTAGCCCCACTCAGACCGGTAGCTTTAGCGTGCTGAACAAGATTCCCAATGCTTACGCCTCCACCTGGAACCTGCAGATGCCCTACTGGCTGGGCATTTACTGGTCCGGTGGCCTGCAGAACGGAATCCACGCCCTGCCGATTCTCGCCAACGGACAGCAGCTGTGGGCCGGATACCTGGGCAGCCCGGCCTCTTTTGGATGCATTGTCCTGGACCCTCTGGATGCGCGCACTCTCTATGAGTGGGTTGACATAGGCACTCCGGTGGTGGTCCAGCCCTAGCGCTTTTGGGCCAAGATCATCCCCGGCGTCGGGGCGAGCGGCTTGCCGAATATCCCATTGTGGGTATACTGGGGGGAAAATCCGAGGGTACAACATCCAGGAGGTCAAGATATGAGTGTGCGGATCGGCATTCGCCGCGAGGACAAGAGCATCTGGGAGCGCCGCGTGCCCATCGTCCCGGAGCACGCCCGTCAATTGCAGGCAGAGCAGGGTATCGAGGTATGGGTGCAGCCGTCGGACATCCGGGTTTTCCGGGACGAGGAGTACGTGCAGGTGGGAGCGCGCGTGACGGAGGATCTCTCCCCCTGTTCAGTCGTCTTGGCCGTCAAAGAGATCCCGCCCGATTTTTTCCAGCCCCGTCACGCCTACGTTTTCTTCGCCCACGTCATCAAGGGGCAAGAGTACAATATGCCCATGCTCAAGCGGATGCTGGAGCTGGGGTGTACGTTGATTGATTACGAAAAGGTGACCGACGACCTGGGCCGCCGCTTGATCTTTTTCGGTCGGCACGCCGGGCTGGCAGGGATGATTGATACGCTGTGGGCCTTGGGACAGCGGCTGGACTGGGAGGGGATTCCGAATCCTTTCGATACGCTGCGCCAGGCCCGGCAGTACGACAGCTTGAACGAGGCTCAAGCTGCCGTGGCGGCCGTGGGCGAGCGCATCGCCAGGGAGGGTTTGCCGGAGCAGGTCAGCCCCTTGATCTGTGGATTCGCTGGGTATGGGAACGTCTTCCGGGGGGCGAACGAGATCGTTGACCTCCTGCCGGTGCGCGAGATTCAACCCGCTCAGGTCGCATCCGTGGCGCAGGGCGGCGGCGACGCCCACTCCGAGCTGTACAAGGTGGTGTTCAAGGAAGAGCACATGGTCGAAAGGGTTGAGCCGTCGTCGCCAGGGACAGAGTTCGACCTGCAAGAGTATTACGATTATCCTGAACGGTATCGCTCCGTGTTCCACACCTATCTGCCGCACCTGACCGTGCTGGTCAACTGCATCTACTGGGAGGCCAAGTACCCTCGCCTGGTGACCAAGGCGGATGTGCGGCAGTTGTACGAGGGGGATGGGACGCCACGCTTGCGTGTCATCGGGGACATCAGTTGCGACGTCGAAGGGGCGATTGAGGCGACGGTCAAGTGCACCGAGCCGGGCGATCCGGTCTTTGTCTACGACCCGTTCGCGGACCAGGCACGCGATGGCGTCGCGGGGCTGGGGCCAGTGATCCTGGCCGTAGACATCCTGCCCAGCGAACTCCCGAGAGATTCCTCCGAGTATTTTAGCGGCGTGTTGATGGAGTATGTCCCGGCGATGGCCCAGGCCGACTATGAGGTCCCTTTCGACGCCCTGGACCTGCCGCCCGAAATCAAGCGAGCGGTTATCGTCTATCATGGTGAGTTGACACCCGACTATCGGTATTTGACCCAATATCTCGATCTATGATGAATGGAGGTTCTTGATGAAACAGGTTCTAGTTCTTGGTGCAGGCCTGGTGACCCGTCCGCTGGTGGCTTATCTGCTCGATCAGCCCGATTTCCACGTCACCGTCGCCAGCCGCACCCTCAGCAAGGCCGAATCGTTGGTCGGCGACCATCCTCAGGGGAAGGCCATCTCTTTCGACATTACGGAGGACGCGGCCGACCTGGGCCGTTTGATGGCCGAGACGGATCTGGCCATCAGTCTGCTGCCCTACATCTACCACGTGCAGGTGGCCGAGCAGTGTCTGCGTCACCGCAAGCACCTGGTCACCACCAGCTATGTCAGCGATGGCATGCGGGCGCTGGACGATGCGGCGCGGGAGGCAGGGGTGATATTCCTCAACGAGATTGGCCTGGACCCCGGCATTGACCATATGTCGGCCATGCGCGTGATTGATCGGGTGCACGCCGCTGGGGGAGAGATCAAATCCTTCCGCTCCTACTGCGGCGGCCTGCCGGCCCCGGACGCGAACGACAACCCGCTGGGGTACAAGTTCTCGTGGAGTCCCCGGGGCGTGGTGCTGGCGGGACGGAATGACGCCCGCTACCAGGAGAACGGGCGCGTCATCGCTGTGCCGAATGCTCGTCTCTTTGCGACGCATTTCGTGATGTGGGTCGAAGGGTTGGGCGATCTGGAGGCCTATCCCAACCGCAACTCGCTGCCCTACATTGACATCTATGGCATCCCAGAGACCGACACCATGTACCGGGGGACACTCCGCAACCTGGGCTGGTGTGACGTGCTCCAAAAGCTGAACGAGTTGGGGTACTTTGGCCTGGACGAGCGGGCAGACCTGCCAGGTAAGACCTTTCGCCAGGTGATGGCCGAGCTGGTCCAGGAGGCCGGGGGGCAGGACGTGGGGAATCTCGAACTCAGCCTGGCGGCCTTTCTGAACGTGGCTCCCAATTCCGGCGTCATGATGGCGCTGGAGTGGCTGGGTCTTCTGGACGAGACCCCGGTCTCGCAGACGACGGTGTTGGACGTGCTGGCCGACCAGATGCTGGTCAAGATGGCCTACCGACCGGGGGAGCGAGACATGGTCGTCCTGGTGCACGAGTTCCTCGCCGCCTACCCAGATCACGAGGAGCGGGTCACCGCGACCCTGATAGATTACGGCGTTCCAGGAGGGGACACCGCCATGGCTCGCACCGTCGGGCTGCCCGCGGCCATCGGCACCCGGATGATCCTGGAGGGTGAGATCGACTTGACCGGGGTGCACATTCCCGTGCTGCCCGAGATTTATGAGCCGGTGTTGGGGGAATTGGAACAGTTGGACATTGTCTGTTCCGAGGCGGTGGAGGTGTTGGAATAGCGTCAATCAACCTCCTGTTCTGCTTGACGTGGCCTGACAATTGTGGTACAGTATGCACGAGTGAAGGAAACGGCACAATGCGTTGCATCCAAAAGGAGGAGATGAGCTGATGGACAAGAAGCATCTTTCTTTGCCCCTGTATGTGATGATCCTCGCTGTCGTGTTGAGCTTGCTGACTGGTTGCTATCGAGAGGCCGCGCCCGACGTGGAGCCGACGGTGGCAGGAGATGTGCAGGCCGACCAGCCGACGGATGAGGCCACCCCCGTGGCTGATGCTCAAATGGCGACGGCTATCGCAAACGCAACCCTGGCAGCCCAGCCGCCCGACGAATCCGCGGAGGAAACGCCTGTGCCGCCTACGCCCCCCCCGCCGCCTACGGCAACGCCGCAGCCCGAACCGACGACCCCATCCACCACGGCTGTGCCCACGTTTACGCCGCAGCCGGAATCGGCAGAGCCGACGGCGCTGCCCGCCGTGACCGGCCAGACGACCCACACCGTCCAGCGCGGCGAGAACCTGTTCCGCATCGCGTTGCGGTATGGCACCACCGTGCAGGAGGTCGCCGCGGCCAACGGGATCGCCAACCCGGCCCTGATTTACGTCGGCCAGGTGTTGACCATCCCCGCGGCTGGGGTAACTCCGCCGCCGGCCGGTGGAACGACCTACGTCGTGCAGCCGGGAGACAACCTGTTCCGCATCGCGTTGCGTTACAATATGAGCTATCTGTACCTGGCGCAGTACAACAACATCGCCAACCCCTCCTCCATCTACGTCGGTCAGGTCATTCGCATCCCTTAGCTTTATCGCTGCTGTGGGGAGCCGCTAGAGTTCAAGGGCCTCGGGTATCCGATGGCCCTTTTTGATTTCGGATGATCACCAGTTTGCAGAATGACAAGGTGAAATCGGTGCGGGCGTTACAGACTCGCCAGCGCGTCCGCCAGCGGGAGCGACGGTTCGTCTGCGAGGGGGTGCGGCTGGTCGAGGAGGCGGTGCGAGCGGGCGTGCCCTTCGAGTACGTGTTCCACACTGAAGGGCTGGAGATGGACGACGGGCGCGGGCGGGCGCTGTTAGCGGCGCTGCGGGAATCGCGAGTCCCCTGCTACCTCGTGGAAGACGGGGTAATGGATGCCTGCTCCGACACCGAGACCCCCCAGGGGATCCTGGCGGTGTTACCCATGCCCGTTCTCCCACAGCCGGAGCATCCCTCTTTGACCCTCGTTCTGGATGGCGTGCGAGACCCGGGTAATTTGGGGACCATCCTGCGCACGGCGTTGGCGGCGGGGGTGGAGCGGGTGTTGCTCCCTCCCGGCACCGTGGATGCGTACAATCCCAAAGTCGTGCGCGGGGCGATGGGGGCGCACCTGCGGCTTCCGCTGGTCGTCGCCGCGTGGGACCACGTTGCCGAGAGGATCGCTGGCAGCGACGTGTGGCTGGCGGACGCTGGCGGCGAGACGCTCCACACCGCCGTGGATTGGACCCGCCCAGCGACCCTTGTGATGGGAGGCGAGGCCGCCGGCGCCGGAAGCCGGTCCCGGGCGTGGGCGCGGGGTCGGGTCGCCATCCCGATGGCGCCGGGCGTCGAGTCGCTCAACGTGGCGGCCGCGACAGCCGTGATCCTGTTCGAGATTGTGCGGCAGAGGAGAGCAAAAGAGGGCGGCGCGGCTTGACAAACGGGAGGTTCTGGGGCATAATGCCGTGTAAATTGAGGCTCGTAAAGGCTGTGACGGAGAAGAGTAGGTGGAGGGAAGCCGCCAGGGAGGCGGGGTCGTGGACTGAAAGCCCCGCTCGGAAAAAGCCCGCCCAAGTTCGCTCCTGAGCCGACGGGTGAAACCGGGAAACCGGCAAGTAGTCCGCTCCGCAGGTCCAGCGTTAACCGGGCAGCCGATTCCGTTCGACACGCTGTCGGTGATCAATGAGAGGGCTCTGAGCAGATCGGAGCCAAGAGGGGTGGTACCACGGGAGGTCGCGCTCTCGTCCCCAGAGGACGAGGGCGTTTTTGTTGGGACAATAGTTTTGTGTGAGGAGGAGGGGGTCAATGCTGGATCAATTGAATCGCTTGGAAGGAGAAGCACTGGCCGCGTTGGAGACCGTCAAAGAGAGCGATGCTCTCGCCGAGTGGGACCGGAGCTATCTTGGCAAAAAGGGCGCTCTGACCCTGCTGCTGCGCGCTGTCGGGGATCTGCCCAAGGAGGAGCGCCCGGCCTTTGGCCGGGCCGCCAACGAGGCCAAGGTCAGGCTCGAGGCGGCTTACGAGGCCCGGGCCGAGGCGCTGCGCCGGGAGGAGATGGTGCGGGAATTGGAGCAAGGGACGTTGGACGTCACACTGCCAGGCCGACCAGCCGGACCCGGTCATCTGCACATCACCACTCAGACCTTGCGCCGCATCTATGCCATTTTCGCCGAGATGGGGTTCCAGGTCTATGAATCCCCCGAGGTCGAGACCGACGAGATGAACTTTGGGCTGCTCAATATGCCCCCTCACCACCCGGCCCGCGACATGTGGGACACCTTTTGGGTCAGTGACGAGGCGCTGCTGCGGACGCACACCTCGCCGGGACAGATGCGGGCGATGCGCGAATACTGCCCGGAGCCGATCCGCGTCATTCTGCCGGGCAAGTGCTATCGGTACGAGCAGATCACCGCTCGCTCCGAGCACCAGTTCTACCAGGTGGAGGGATTGGCGGTGGGCCGGAACATTACGATGGCCGATTTGATCACCACCCTGACCGAGTTCGCCCGGCGGTATTATGGGGCGGAGCGGCGGGTGCGCATCCGCGGCTCCTACTTCCCCTTCACCGAGCCGAGCATCGAGGTGGACGTGGACTGCATTCTGTGCGAGGGACAGGGATGCCGGGTGTGCAAGTACAGCGGCTGGCTAGAGATCGCCGGCGCGGGGATGGTCCATCCGGTCGTGCTGCAAAATGGCGGGTACGACCCCGACGTGTGGAGCGGTTTTGCCTTCGGTCCCGGCGTGGAGCGGCCCGCGATGCTCAAGCACTCGATTGACGACATCCGCTTGTTCTATGGGAACGACTTGCGGTTCTTGCGCCAGTTCTAACGAGGAGGAGAATTCTCATGCGGGTACCATTATCGTGGCTCAAGGATTATGTGGACATCACCATTCCCATCTCTGAACTGGCCGAACGGCTGACGCTGGCCGGGCTGGAGGTGGAGACGATCCAGTACATTGGGCAGCCGGAGGCCGAACTGCCCTGGGATCCGAAGCGGGTGGTCGTGGGCGAGATCCGCGCCGTGCATTTTCACCCCAACGCCGACCGGTTGGTGCTGGCCGAGGTGGACTATGGGGGAGCGGAGCGGGAGACGGTCGTCGCGGGGCCGCCCAGCCTGCTGGACCTCCGAGGTCAAGAGGACGTGCACCTCAAGGTCGCCTTTGCGATGGAGGGGACATCCCTGTACGACGGATACGCCGAGGGTTGGCAGATCAAAACGCTCAAGCAGGCCACCATTCGGGGCGTCTCCTCCCGCTGTATGGTCTGCTCCGAGAAGGAGCTGGGCCTGGCCGACCGGCACGGGGACATCATCTACCTGCCCGAAGACGCGCCGGTGGGCGCGCCCCTGGTCGAGTACCTGGGCGACGCCGTGCTCGAGTTCGACATCAAGGGCCCGTTCGGACACGTGCTGTCTGTCTTTGGCGTCGCCCGGGAGGTGGCCGCGCTGCTGAATGTGCCCCTGCGACGGGACGCGCTCCAGGTGCTGGATCGGCATCCATCTGACCTGACCCCGGCACCCGATTTCCTGACCTTGGAGATCGCCGATCCTGATCTGTGCCCCCGCTACTCGGCGGCCTTGATCCAGGGCATCGAGGTGGGCTCCTCGCCTTTCTGGATGCAGATGCGGCTGCGCCGCGCTGGCATGCGTCCCATCAACAATATTGTGGACGTCACCAACTATGTGATGCTGGAACTGGGGCAACCTCTGCACGCCTTCGACTATTATATCCTGCGGGCCAAGCCGGGCGAGGACCGGCCGGCGATCATCGTGCGCCGCGCCCAGCCCGGCGAGCAGATGGAGACCCTGGATGGCACGCTGCGCACTTTTGATGGGGAGATGCTGTTGATTACCGATGGCGGCGGCCCGGTGGCGGTGGCCGGTGTGATGGGCGGACTGGAGAGCGAGGTGACCGAGGACACGACCGACGTGCTGCTAGAGTCGGCGAATTTCGATTTCATCAGCGTCCGCCGGACCTCGCGGCTGTTGGGGCTGGCAAGTGACGCCAGCCAGCGCTTTGGGCGGCGGGTGGACCCCGAGCTGACGGTCAAGGCGGCGGCCCGGGCCGCTCACCTGATGGCCGGGTTGGCGGGAGGGAGCGTCGTCCCGGTCGTCGGGGATGTCTATCCCGGTCAGCAGCCGCAGCGGGTCATCCCCTTCGACCCGGCCTATGCCACGCGTATCCTGGGAGTCCAGGTGCCGACGGAGGAGATGGCGCGGATTCTCACCTCGCTGGAATTCCAGGTTCAACCGGCGACCGATCCGGAGACCGATTTGCCCATCTTTCAGGTGACGGTTCCCTCCCACCGCCAGGACGTCGAACGGCCGGTGGATTTGGTCGAGGAGGTGGGGCGCATCTGGGGGTACGATCGCTTCCCGACGACGTTGATGCGGGACGAACTCCCCCCGCAGCGAACCAATCATCGTCTGGAGGGGGCGGAGCGTGTGCGGGACCTGTTGGTGGGGTGTGGGTTGAACGAGATCATTACCTATTCGCTGGTCAACCTGGAGGATGAGGGCAAGCTGCGGCTCGGCGGGCCAGCTTCCGACCCGGACGACTATTTGCATGTGCTCAATCCCCTCTCGGCGGAGCGGGACGTCCTGCGGCAGACGCTGCTCCCCTCGGCACTTCACACAGTCCGGGATAATCTCCGTTTCGTTGACCGGGTGTTCCTCTTCGAGATCGGCGCGGTCTATCTGCCGGTGAGGGGCCAGACGCTGCCGGACGAGCTGCGGCGGCTGTGTATCGTGATGACCGGTCCACGTGAGGCGCGCTCATGGATGGCGGGTCAGGATCGGGCGCTGGTGGATTTCTACGACCTCAAGGGGGTGGTAGAGGCGTTACTGGCGGGGCTAAAGTTGGATGGGGCTTTTGAGCCGGGGACGCACCCGGCCCTCCATCCAGGGCGGTGCGCCCGGGTGAGCGTCGCGGGCCGTGGGGTGGGGGTGATGGGAGAACTGCATCCCCTGGTGCGGGACGGGTTCGATCTGCCCGCACAGTCGGTCTGTGTGCTCGAGTTCGACCTGGATGGGCTGCTGTTCGACTGGGGGGTGTCCTATAGGATGGCTCCCCTCTCTGTCCATCCGCCGGTGTACGAGGACCTGGCGGTCGTGGTGGAGGAGGATGTGCCGGCGGTGCGCGTGCACGATCTCATCGCCCAGACGGGCGGCGCCCTGGTGCGCTCGGTGGTGCTGTTCGATGTGTACCGCGGGGCACAGGTGGGGGGCGGTAAAAAGAGCCTGGCCTATCGCCTGACGTATCAGGCAGATGACCGGACGTTGACCGACCGAGAGGTGGCCAAGCTACGGGGCAAGATTGTTCGCCGGTTGGAACGGGAAGTGGGGGCGACGCTGCGGAGCTAGTCTCCGCAGGGCGAAGCGATTATTTGCCCTCTTCCTCTTTGCCCAGCAGTCGGTTCCGCAAGCCGAGCAGGCCGCGCAGTGCTTTTTGGCTGGCGGTCGGTTTTTCCAGGGTGTGCAGAGCGGTCTCGTACACTGCCAGGCCGCTGCTGCGCTCCCCCGTCTTCCACAGTTGGACTCCCAGGGCTTGCAGCGTCTCTGCCCGGCGCTGGTCGTCGCCCAGCTCGGCAAAGATGTCGGCGGCCTGTTGCAGAGAGGTCTGGGCTTTTTCCCGTTCGCCCTGGCTGGCGTACACGCCGCCCAGGTTGCCCAGCGCCTGAGCCTCGCGGCTTGGGTCGTCCAGTCGTATGAAGGCCGCGCGGGCGTTTTCCAGGGCTGCGATAGCCTTGTCCCACTCGCCTTGCATGCGGTAAATGACGCCCCGGTTGTTGATCATCTCGGCGGCTTCAAGCTCGTTCCCCTCGTCGGTGAACGCGGTTTGAGCCTGTTCGAATTTAGCGATGGCTTCTTCGTACAACCCCTCTTGAAACAATCGCAGTCCTTCATCTTTGAGCGTCTGTGCAAAAGTCGTTTCGTCTGTCATTGCTAGTCATACCCCCGATCTGCGATTTGCGGCTCGCACCAATACGGTCGAGCAGCATGGGACGGATTGCCCAATCCGCCTTACATGTCCATCGAAACCTGAACTGGGCCGTATTGCAGCTAGTACGTGATGTCCAGCAGTCCCGCCGCGATGTCGCGCAGCGCGCCGGCGGGCATCTCGGCCAATTTCATAGCCACTTCGAGATATTTGATGTTGATGGGTTGGATGACGAAATTCTGTACGTCTGGATCAAGTTTGTTGAACTGCCGCCAGGTCTTTTGGCGCTGGTGCCATGCCCCTATTGATCCATCCTGTTGGTCGAGAAAGTAGTCTGTGGGGACATCCAGGCGGTCTGCCAAAACCTCCAATTCCGCCAGGGGGATGGGCCGCTCTCCGTATTCGTAGGATGAGATGGTGCTGGAGGAGCATCCTATCACCTCTGCCAGGTCGTTCTGGGTCATATTTGCTTCCAGGCGGGCCTGGCGCAGGAGTGTCCCTATGATGCGATGGCGCAGGGCCAGGATGTGCTCTAGTTGCAACTGGGCATGCTCTTCTGGGGGCGCCAGTTCTGGCGTGGGGTCCCAGAAAGAGGGGATGGGTGTATCAACCAGGTAGGCGAGGACCTCTAATTCTGGCAGGGAGATAGGTTTACGTCCATCCTCAAAGGCAGTGATGGTACTGCTAGATACCCCTAGCGCATCGGCACATTCGCGCTTGGTCTTTTCAGCCTGCTCGCGAGCATTGCGCAGCAGCAAGCCAAGGATGCGGTTTCGCAGGGTCAATTTTTCTTCAATCTGTTTGACAGTTTCGGTCATCAATTCCTCCCCCTGTGACCTTGAGTAAGGCGAGTCAAGATGGTATGATTATAGCACAACCGGGCAGGGCTACAAAATTGACCTGAACGCGAAAATCACTTGCCTGTTCAGGGTGTATATGTTATAATCTCCACCAGTATAGAGTACGTTGATGAGAAGTGGGCGAGCCCCACTTTTCTTTTTGAAAGGATGTATCGAGCTGGTGGAAGAAGCAAGTTCCTGTCAGCGGGAGAGAGAGGATGAAGTCCGAGTTCTTACTGGCATTCAATCAAATCTGTAGCGACCGGGGTCTATCCAGGGACGTCGTGCTAGAGGCTTTGGAAATGGCATTGGTATCGGCCTATCGTCGCGATACCGATGTCGACGTTAATCAGAACGTCACAGCTCAGATTGATCTAGAGACTGGCAATCCCCGTATCTTTGTCGAAAAGCAAGTCGTGGAGACAGTCACAGACAATGCCTTGGAGATTGAACTGGAGAAGGCGCGCGCCATCCAAACCAACGTCGAGGTGGGGGACATGGTGATGGTGGAGGACACCCCCAGCGATTTCGGTCGCATTGCAGCTCAAAGCGCCAAGCAGATCATCCTGCAGCGTATCCGCGAGGCGGAGCGGGATGCCCGGTATGCCCACTATGTTCAGCAGGAGGGAGAGATCGTTCACGGCACGGTTCAGAGCGTCAAGCAGCAGGCCGTGACGATTCACATGGAGGGCACGGATGCCATTCTGCCCCGCAGCCAACAGGTGCCTGGAGAACGATACAGCCTGCATCAGCGGCTGCGGGCTTATGTGTTGGAAGTGCGCAAAACCGGCCGCGGGCCGCAGATCGTGGTCTCGCGCAGTCACAGTAATATGCTGCGCCGACTGTTGGAACTAGAAGTGCCCGAGATTTTCAACGGCTCCGTCGAGATCAAGTCCATTGCCCGCGAAGCTGGCTCCCGCTCCAAGGTGGCCGTGGTCGCCCGTCAGCCGGGCGTGGATCCGGTGGGCGCCTGCGTGGGTATGCGCGGTGTGCGCATTCAGTCCATCGTCAACGAACTGGGCGGAGAAAAGATTGACGTCATCGAGTGGAGTCCCAATGCCGCTTCCTTCATCGCCAAGGCTCTCAGCCCGGCCAGGGTGTTGAGCGTGCAATTGGAGGAGGATCCCTTTGAGGGCAAGACGGCCAACGTGGTCGTGCCCGACGATCAGCTTTCGCTGGCTATCGGCCGGGCGGGACAGAACGCCCGCTTGGCGGCCAAGCTGACTGGCTGGCGCATAGACATCCAGGGAGTCACCGAGGCAGCGACGTGGGCGTTGCAGCAGGTCAACCAGGACCCCGACGTGTTACCGGCCTTGGGAGTGGCAGCAGAACTGCTTCCCACCGTCGCCAGCATTCTGGGACAGCACGAGCAGGAAAAGATGCCGTATAACAGTGAGGAACTGCTCACTATGCGGCAGGTGATCGAAGGGGTGCGCGGGTATTACGTTTCGCTCCGTGACGCCGAACGGGCCCGCTTGATGCGGGAGGAGGCCGCTCGGCGGGCCAGTATCAAGGCTGCCGAGATGGAGCGTCGAGCAGAGATTGCGGCCGCTCGCGCCCTCATTCCCTCCCAATCCTACGAAATCCCATTGGGCGAGATCGGGTTGAGCCCTCGCGTTCTGGGCCATTTGGAACGGTCAGAGCTAGAGACCGTGGGGGACGTGATGGATTTGCTGGCCGAGGGAGACGAGGGGCTGTTAAAGCTGGACGGTGTTGGCCCCAAGAGCCTGACCGAGATCAAGCAGTGTGTCGAAGCGCTGGGCCTGGAGGAGAAACCCGTTCCTGCTGAAGAGGAGTTGCCCGAGGCGCTCGTGGAGGCAGAGGAGAGCGCCCCCGTCGAAGCCGCGATAGAGGTCGAGGAGCTGGAGCCGGCTGAGGAGCTGGTCGAGCCTGCGGCTGAGGAACCGGAGATGGTCGCGGAGGCGGCAGAGGTAGCGGTAGAGCCGGCCGCGGAGGAATTGGCGGCAGTCGAAGAGGTGATCGAAGAAGCGGCGCCCCCTGTTGCTGTCGAGGCCGTTGAGGTCGAAGCGGCAGAGGACGTCGAAGAAGCAGTGGTGGAGCCTGAACCTGCTCCCGTGGTCGAGGGAGCAGGGGTTGGAGAGGAGTGGGAACTGGTTCCCGAGACCGAGTTGTGGGAAGAAGAAGATGATGATGATGAAGACCGCAAACGGGAACGCCGCCGGCGCCTAGAGTTGGTCTATGACGAAGAATTGGGTCGAGTCGTCGCTCATCGGCGGCGCAAGGAGAGCCGGCGCTCTGAGGATTGGGACGACTATTTAGGATGATGTGGGCATGGGTAAAAAGCCGCGCCGACCCAAGCACGTGCCGCAGCGTATGTGCATTGCTTGTCGCACGACGCGCCCCAAGCGAGAATTGGTGCGTGTCGTGCGTACGCCCGACGGTGCGGTGATTGTGGATGAAACGGGCAAACAGAATGGGCGGGGCGCCTATCTGTGTCGCCAGCAGCGCTGTTGGGACAGGGCCCTGGCGCGGGATCAACTGGCACGAGCCTTGAACGTGACGTTGACGGCCGAGAATATGTTTGATCTGGAACAGTACGCGAGGGGTCTACCTGATGATGTGACAGTGGATTCCGACGACAGCAGGGAGAAGAAGGGAGTGGGGTAATGAACGAGCAGGCACAGATCCGAGAACCACAGGTGGTCGAGATACCGGACTTTGTGACAGTGCGGCAGTTGGCTGCCCTGATGGATGTGACACCCATCGTTGTCATCAAAGAGCTGATGAAAGCTGGGGTGATGGCGAACATCAACCAGCAAATAGATTACGAGACGGCCGCCATCGTGGCCCAGGAGATGGGATTTGAACCTCGGGAAGAGACACCTATCGCTGAGGACGTGGAAGACGAGGGCCCAACGGTGTTATGGGACCGTCTCTATGCCGCCGAAGACCCCCAGAACCTCAAATCACGTCCGCCGGTGGTCACTATTCTAGGACACGTGGATCACGGCAAGACGTCCATGCTGGATGCTATTCGGGAGACCGACGTGGTGGCCGGTGAAGCCGGCGGTATCACACAGCACATCGGCGCTCATCAAGTGGAGCACGATGGACGGAGCATTACTTTTCTTGATACACCCGGCCACGAGGCGTTCACGGCGATGCGGGCGCGGGGCGCCCACACCACCGACATCGCGGTGTTGGTGGTGGCAGCCGACGATGGTGTGATGCCGCAGACGGTGGAGGCTATCAATCACGCCCGAGCTGCTCGCGTGCCTATCATCGTCGCCGTCAACAAAATAGACAAGCCGACTGCCCAGCCAGAACGGGTGAAGCAGCAATTGGCCGATATGGGGCTGGTGCCTGACGATTGGGGGGGCACCACGTTGTGCGTCCCGGTCTCGGCGAAGAAACAGATCGGCCTGGAAGACCTGTTGGAGGCGATTTTGCTCGTCGCGGATTCGACCGAGATCAAGGCCAACCCCGATCGGCCGGCAGTGGGCACGGTGCTGGAAGGGCAGCTGGAACGCACGCGGGGAGCCACGGCTACGGTGCTCGTCCAGAACGGTACGCTGCGCATCGGCGATACGGTAGTGGCCAGGCTGGCCCACGGCCGCATCCGCCAGATGCTGGACGAGTTTGGCAACCCGGTCGAGGAGGCGCTCCCTTCGACGCCGGTGTTGATCCTGGGACTCTCTGACGTACCCGAGGCCGGGGAGATGTTCAAGGTCGTGCCGGATGAGCGGACTGCCCGGGCTATCGTGGCCAAGCGGCAGGAAGAGTTGGATGCCCGGTCCGCTGCTCCGGTCAGAGCGTTTACCCTCGACGATTTTTCCAGCCGCATCCAGGCCGGTCAAGTCAGGGAACTCAATCTGATCGTCAAGACCGATGTACAGGGCTCCATCGAGCCTATTGTCAGCTCGCTGGAAAAGCTGGGCGGAGAGGGATTGAAAGTGAACATCATCCACGCCGCTGCCGGCAATATCAGCGAATCGGATATCAATCTGGCTATCGCCTCTCACGCCATCGTCGTAGGGTTCCAGGTCTATCCCGATGCTGCGGCGCGTCGTATGGCAGAGAATGAAGGGGTGGACATTCGCACCTATGAAATCATCTACAAGCTGATTGACGAGGTTGACAAGGCGCTCAAAGGGCTGCTGGAGCCGACCTACGTGGACGTGGTCGTGGGCGAGGCGGATGTGCGGGCGATGTTTAGAATTCCCAAAATTGGTGTCATCGCAGGATGCTACGTCCGCAGCGGCGAGGCCCGGAGAAACGCCCGCGCTCGAGTGCTCCGCGACGGGGAGCCCCTCTACGATGGTCACGTTGCATCCCTCAAACGGTTTGAGCAGGATGTGCGCGAGGTGCGGACGGGATTCGAATGTGGCATCGGGTTGGATGGGTTCGATGATTTCGTGCTGGGAGATGTGATCCAGTTCTATGTGAAGGAGCGGGAGAAAACCGCGTAAAGGGGAGCGGACTTGCCAATGGGTAAAAAGTATCAACGTCGAGTCGCCGACCTGATTCGCACCCACCTGGTCGAGCTGTTGGATCGCAAGGTCAATGACCCGCGCTTACGCATGGTCACTATCACCGGTGTAACCGTCACACCTGATGCGCGACACGCTGATGTGCACTTTAGCGTGTTGGGGGATCCGGATGTACAGGCCGATGTGCAGGCCGGTCTCGACAGTGCTGCCGGGTGGCTGCGGCGCGAGTTGGGCCGCCGACTGCGGCTGCGCAATACACCAGAGCTAGTTTTTCATCACGATCCCTCGCTAGAGCGCGGTGAGCATATCGCCAGTATCCTGGATGAATTGGGGTTTGATGAAGAAGAACAGGATGTTGGAGCAGGCTAGCCGACTGATTCATTCGGCTCGTCGCCCTTTGTTGATTTGTCACCTCTCACCCGATGGCGATGCCATCGGCAGCCTGGTGGGGCTGGGACGGGGACTGCGCCAGTTGGGGTTGAAACCGACATTGGCCTGTCCCGACCCTGTTCCCGAACGCTTTGACTATATCACCGGCGTCGAAGAGGTGGTCGAAGACGTGCACGACCCCTTCGATCTTGTGATCACCCTCGATTGTTCCGATTTGGAACGTGTGGCGCATCTGGCCCAGTTACCGGCCTTTGGGCAAGTGCCGCTGCTCAATATTGACCACCACGTGACCAATCTACAGTTCGGGGACGTCAATCTGGTGGATTCGTCAGTCTCATCCACGGTCGAGATCGTGCTGTGGCTGCTGGACTATTTGGCGATCTCGCTGGATGCCGAGCTGGCGACCTGCTTGCTGACCGGTGTCGTCACCGACACGCGGGGCTTTCGCACCAGCAACGTCACCACCCAGGTGATGGAGACGACGCTGCGCTTGATGAACGCGGGCGCTTCTCTGCCTTACATTACACAACACGCGCTAGACAATCGGCCTACCGCGGCAATTCTGTTGTGGAAGGAGGCGCTGACCACGTTGCAAGTCCAGGATCGCATGATTTGGGCCTCCATTTCGTTGGACATGCGTCGTACTGCCGGCTACATGGGGAACGGCGATGCCGGGTTGGTCAGTTTTTTGGTCAGTGCCAGCGATGCTGACGTCGCGGCTGTCTTTGTCGAGCGCCAAGATGGACGGGTCGAGGTGGGACTGCGCGCTGTCCCCGGTCTGGACGTGGCGCAAGTGGCCCTGCAGCTCGGTGGAGGTGGTCACACCCTCGCGGCTGGTTGTAGCCTCCCTGGCTCTTTGGCAGAGGTTCAGTCCGTGGTACTGCCCGCTCTGCGTGCTCTGATGCGCCAGTCCAGATAACGTGCGGTATGGCTACGCCGGAAGGAATCCTCAATCTCGACAAGCCTCGCGGTCTCACCTCCCACGACGTGGTGAGTCGTGTCCGCGCGTTGACTGGCCTGCGGCGCGTCGGACATGCCGGCACCCTCGATCCATTAGCGACGGGCGTGCTGCTCGTCTGTGTCGGACGGGCTACCCGGGTGGCCGAGTATCTGATGGGCAGGCCCAAGGTCTACCGGGCCCACGTGCGCCTGGGCGTGACCACCGATACCTACGACTCCGCGGGCCAGATCGTGGCTCAGGCCCCGGTCGAGGTGGGACGCGAGCAAGTCGAGGTGGCGTTGGCCCAGTTTCGAGGTTGGATCACCCAGACGCCGCCGATTTACTCGGCGCTCAAACATCAGGGCGTCTCTCTGCACCGGCTGGCCCGGCGGGGAGATGACGTGGAGGAGATCGTGCAGCGCAAAGCGCGCCAGGTAGAGATCTCCCGGCTGGAACTGACGGCCTGGGAGCCGCCCCATGGAGTGCTGGAAGTGGCATGTTCGTCGGGGACCTATGTGCGGGCGCTGGCCCACGACCTGGGGCAGGCCTTGGGCTGTGGCGCTCACCTCACCGGCTTGACCCGGCTGGCGAGCGGCTCATTTCTCCTGACCGACGCCGTCCCGCTGGAGCGATTGGCGCAGGCGGTGGATGAGGCCCGCTGGCCCGATCTGCTGCATCCCATAGACGCGGCCTTGAGCCACTTTCCGGCGCTGCACGTGGACGCCGAGGCGGCCCGGCAGCTCTGCTCCGGTCAGGCCGTCGCTGCCTCCTCACCTGGCATCCTATCGGGAGGAGAGCGGGGGGAGGAGATGGCTCGTGTCTATGGCCCCGGCGCGCTCTTTTTGGCGCTGGTGGTACGCGATCTCTCCGCGGACGTGTGGCGTCCCCACAAGGTGTTCTGCCAGCCGGAGCGCTTCGGTTGAGTATGGATATGCACGTCCTGCGGCTCGATGATTCCAAGGACCCCGCTCGCATCCTGGCGCAGGCGCCGTCCGTCTCGGGCTCCTACGTAACGGTGGGAGTATTTGACGGCGTTCACCGGGGACATCAGCGGCTCATCACCGATATGGCCAAGTCGGCCCACACCACTGGAAATGCCGCCGTTGTCCTGACCTTTGACCCGCATCCGGCGACAGTGCTGGGCTATGATCCTCCTCCCGCGCTGACGACGGTGGAGGAACGGACCAGGCTGCTGGCCGAGCTGACCCTCGATCTGTTGGTCGTGCTGCCCTTTACTACGAGTCTGGCTCACACCTCGGCCCAAGATTTCGTCCAGTTGTTGGACCGTTTTTTTCACCTGGTCGAATTGTGGGGCGGCCCAGACATCGCCTTTGGTCATCGGCGAGAGGGGGACATCCCGTTCCTGCGGCGGTTGGGAGTGGAGAGCGGGTTCGCCGTGCGCATCGTCGAACCGGTGGTGTGGCAGGGAGAGGTGGTGAACAGCAGTCGGGTGCGGGCTGCTTTGCGGGCTGGCGACATCGCAGAGGCGACGGGCTGCCTAGGACGGCCTTACCGCCTTGCGGGTACGGTCCTGGTTTCCCAGCAGGGAATAGGTGAGGGGCATGGGGCGACGGTCCAACTGGCGATCCCGCCCGACCGCCTGGCGCCCGCTCGGGGCGCGTATGCGGGTACAGCTCAGGTTGATGGCGTGGGGACGTGCCAGGCCCTGGTCTCTATCGGCGAGGCGATGGCCCCTGGCGCGCCTCTGCCGGGGAAGCAGGCTGAGGGGACGCCGGTCACCGTCGAGGTGCGGCTGCTGGATTGTGACGTCGGAAGCGATGACTTGGCCAATCGAGAGTTGACGCTCGATTTCACCGCCCGTTTGCAGGATGGCGCCTACAGTCCGCGGATCTCGAAGGAGTAGCCCAGCAGCGACAGCAGCACCGTCGAAGCGCCCGGTTTTTCGTATTGGAGCTCAAACACCTGGGTCTGGCCCGGCTCGATCGTCCAGGGCAGGGGCGGCGCTGCGCTGCGCAGGGCGCTCATGCCGGCGCTGGAGGTGAGGCTGATGTCGGCCAGGTTGACCGTCAGCGATTCCCCGCCCACGTTGCGCACTTGCCCGGCAATGATCAGGATGGCGCCGCTGCTGTCCAAAAATGTGCCGTCTGCGTCCAGCGCCACCTCGGCCTTGCCAGCGGCGCTCGGCTCTGGCATAGTCGCCTCGTAGGGGATGCTCACACTGACCCGAGACTCGGACCCCGGCTGGGGGATGAACGTCCAGACGAGGGCCGGGCCGGGGAGCGTCTCCGGCACCAGGTAACCGGCGGTGGTCTGGGCTGTCTCTCCGGGCTGAAGGGGGCCGCTGAGAGGTCCGTGTTCCCCGGCCGCGCTACCCTCGGGTGAGAGCAGATAGACGATGCCCACATTATCCTGCAACTGCATGCTGAAGGCGGCAGGGTCCAGGGGCCCGGTCCCGACGTTTTCGACCCCGAATTCGACCATGTAATACATCGTCCCGGCCGGGAGACCCGTGGCTCGCTCGGCGTGTCCCCGGAGGACGGTGATCTGGGCGTCGCCCACCCGCACCGGTTGGCCCGGTTGGACCAATACCCCGGCCGGAGGTTGGACCGGTTCCGTCTCCGACACGTAATCCGCAGTGGCGACTTGCCACGTGCCGCTGTTCTGCTCCATGATCAGCGTGAGGCGGGGCCTCACCTGGTCGAACACTTGGGTCTGGTGAGGTTCCGTCTCCCGGCGCTCGGCAAAACGGAACAGGAACGTCGCGCCGTTGGAGAGGTGGACTTTGATCTCGTCCCCTGGCCTCAGCCTGTTCAGTCGGGCCTCGTTTTCGGGCGTTGGCTCTATTCCCAGGACATAGTTGACTACCGTCCCGCAAATCCAGGCCGCAGCGCCGGAATACTCGGTTGGATAGGTCCATCCCGCGGCATCCAGCACGACCGGCAGGATGGGGAGCGCCTCACCGCCGATGGTGAGGGAAACTGGCAGGGATACGGATACCTGTACGTCGTCGCTGCTGATGATCGTCTCACAACTGGGCACGGGCAGGGGAGAGACCTGGATGGTGGGGATGGCGGTGGGGGTCAGCTTGACCACTTCCAGGGGGATGCCGGGATTCGCCTCTTTCCGGTCGAGGGCGTTGCGCAGCCCCAGGAAGACGATCAGCGCGATGGCCAGCAGCAAGAGGAGCACGCCGCCGACGAGGGGTAAGAGGACCAGGCAGCCCCGCCGGGACGGGCCCGGTTCGACAGCTGATGGGGTCCCTGATGTTGGGGGAGGGGTTGATCTATCCATCGGTCAGGGGCTTCCTGCGGTGTGTGGTTGGGGAGGGATGCGCAGGTAGATGCTCGCTCCTTCGCTGGACACCAGCTGGCTGAATCCAAAGAAGGGGACGCTCACGCGCACAGGCCCGGTGCTGGATACGGTGAACTCGACGCTGCCCCGTTCGTCGGTAAAGCCCTGAGCCAGGAGTTGGTTGGTGGCGATCTCGTGAGCTTGAGCCGAGATACCCACGACGCCCTCTCCGGCGCCTGGCTGGTAGTCGTTGTTACCGTCGTAATAGACCAGGATCTGGATGGGGACGAAGCGCGGGGCCGGCGTGGAGAC
>DSDT01000046.1 GCA_011048615.1 Chloroflexota bacterium
AGGGCGGACAGCCAGCCAAGGGCTGGCCCGTGTTGTTGGGCATCACCAAAGCAGCACTGAGTACCGACAGCTTCCTCTCTGCGGCCTCCTTCCAGCACACTATCCGGGTGCTATCCAGTGCGGCGATCGAGGGGAAGGAAGACCCGCTGTTGGGATTGAAAGAGAACGTCATCATCGGCAAGCTGGTGCCGGCCGGAACCGGATACCGAGGCGATAACCCATACTCCGATGGCCCGATAGACGAATACGAGGGCATTCCACTCAAACCGGCATCGACTCCAGAACTGCCTATGGGGCTAGTGGGAGAACTGACAGCAGAGAGGGACAAAGTAGATGACGATGCCGGGGAAGCAGATAGTGAGCCTGCTCAAGAGATGCCCGCCGGTAAGCCATCCAAAATTCTGGGAGTTATCACACCGATGTAGCCCGAGCAATCCAGGCTAGCGTATGCACGCGGCAGTGCCGATGGAACGATGGGTGCTGCCGCGTTTTTCGTGGGTGGATTGGGGGCCCGGTTGACAAAGCGGTGTGCCCGTGTTACCATAGCGCGCTGTGGATCAAAGGTTGGCATACATTGAGAGGAGATAGTCATGCGCAGTGTAGAGTGGCACGACGGCAACGTGCGGATGATTGACCAGCGGCTACTGCCGTCTACGTTTCAACTCGTCGAATATGATGACTACCGGCAGGTCGCTCAGGCGATTCGCACTATGGTGATTCGGGGCGCGCCCGCCATCGGGGCGGCGGCTGCCTTTGGGATGGCCCTGGCAGCATACCAGCACCCCTCCCGGAATCGAGGGGAGACATTGAACCACCTGCGCGCCGCCGCCGAGACGCTCTGCGCTGCCCGTCCCACCGCCATCAATCTATCCTGGGCCGTGAACCGCCTGCTGCAGCGAGCCGAGGCGGAATCGGACCCGGCGGCGATCCCGGAGGCATTGTTGGCAGAGGCCCAGGCCTTGGCCGACGAGGACGTCGCAAGCAACCAACGATTGGGAGAACACGGCGCCGCTCTCATCCAGGAGGGGGACACGATTCTGCACCACTGCAACACTGGCGCGCTGGCGACGGTGGATTACGGGACGGCATTGGGCGTCATCCGCACGGCGCACGAGCAGGGCAAACGGATCCACGTCCTGGTGGACGAGACCCGACCCCGCCTTCAGGGGGCGCGACTCACGGCCTGGGAATTGAAAGTGCTCGGTGTGCCCTTCACCCTCATCGCCGACAACGCCGCCGGTCACTTTATGCGCACCGGGCAGGTGGACCTGGTGCTGGTGGGAGCGGACCGGGTGGCGGCCAACGGAGATGTGGCGAACAAGATCGGCACCTACAAGCTGGCGGTGGTCGCCCAGGCGAACGGCATTCCCTTCTTCTCCTGTGTGCCTACCTCGACGATTGACCTCTCGCTTCCCAGCGGAGATGACATTCCCATCGAGGAGCGGCCGGCCGACGAAGTGACCGGGCTTTCCTTTCAAGGTCACTCCATCGCGCCGGAGGGCATACCAGCAGCCAATCCGGCCTTTGACGTAACCCCCCACCGCTACATCACCGGCATCGTAACGGAGCGAGGGGTCATCTATCCCCCCTTTGACATCAGCGTACGGCGGGTCATGGAGGAATCTCTTGACGAACCCGCGAACTGACGCTGTACAATCTACCACATCCTGCCTCCCCGTCGTGATCCTCTGTGGTGGCCGTGGAACCCGCATGCGAGGCGAAACCCCCACCAAGAAGGAACTGGTCGAAGTTGGCGGCCGGCCCATCCTATGGCACGTGATGAAAATCTATGCCACGTATGGCCATACCCGCTTCATTCTCGCGCTGGGCCATCGGGCGGCCGACATCAAACAGTATTTCCTCACCTACCAACCGATGCGCGGGGATTTCACCATCAAACTAGGGGAATCAAGCGCCATCCGGTACCATCAGGCCAACGCTGAGCAAGATTGGACGGTCACCCTGGCTGACACCGGCCTCGACACGTTGAAAGGCTCCCGCATCTACCGGGTCAGAAAGTACATTGACGCGGACACCTTTTTCGTCACCTATGGGGACGGGGTGGGAGACGTGGACTTGGATGCCCTGCTGGCCTTCCATCGCCGGCACGGTCGCCTGGCCACCGTGACCGGGGTCTGTCCCCCCTCCCCGTATGGCATCATCCAGGCAGACGAAGCCGGGCAGGTCACCCAGTTCGGAGAGAAACCGCCGTTGGACCAGTGGATCAACGGCGGGTTCATCGTCCTACAGCGCGAGATCATCAACCGCCTGGCGAACGGGGACGACGTTGACCTGGAACGGGAGATCTTTCCGCAACTGGCCGCCGAGCAAGAGTTGATGATGTACCGTCACACCGGTTTCTGGCGCAAGATGGACACGTACAAGGAAGCGCTGGAGCTGGATGCGTTTTGGCGCCAGAGTGCGCCGTGGAAAACCTGGGAGTAGAGACCGTATGACTACCGATGCACACACTTTTTGGCTTGATCGTCCTGTCTTTGTCACCGGCTGCGCCGGCTTTCTGGGATCCTGGCTGTCCATCGCCCTGGTCGAAGCGGGGGCGAACGTAGTCGGCCTGATCCGGGACCAAGTGCCTTTCTCTCACCTGCGCCGCTCCGGCTACCATGATCGGATCGCCATCGTCCGGGGGGATGTTTCGGATTATGCGCTGGTCGAGCGGACCCTCAACGAGTACGAGATTGATACCATCATTCACTTGGCGGCTCAGACCATCGTCACCATCGCCAATCGAGCGCCTCTTTCGACTTTTGAGACGAACGTCAAGGGCACGTGGACACTGCTCGAGGCCGCGCGACGCTCGTCCAAGGTCACCCGCGTGGTGATCGCCTCTTCCGACAAGGCGTATGGCATTCACGAGGAGCTACCCTACACAGAGGATGCCCCCCTGTTGGGATGCTATCCCTACGACGCCTCCAAAGTCTGCGCCGAGTTGATGGCCCGGACGTACGTGGCGACCTACGGGCTGCCCATCGGTATCACCCGCTGCGCCAATCTCTACGGTGGCGGCGACCTCAACTGGAGTCGCATCTTTCCCGGTACGATTCGCAGCGTCATCCGGGGAGAACGGCCTGTCATTCGCTCCGATGGCACCATGCAGCGGGATTACCTGTACGTGCGGGACGCAGTGAACGCCTACATGAACCTGGCGAGACACCTGAACGATCTCGACCTGTCTGGCGAGACGTTCAACTTTGGGATGGACAACCCCAAATCGGTCCTCGAGATCGTGCAGACCATCGTCGCCATTTCCGAACATCCCGAACTGCAGCCACTGGTCCTGGCCGAGGCATCCAACGAGATTCCGGCCCAGTACCTCGATAGCAGCAAGGCGAAGCGCGTGCTGGGATGGAAGCCGGGTTATTCCCTCATTGAGGGACTGCGAGAGGCCCTGGCGTGGTACCGGGAATTTTTGAGAGAATGAACGGGGAACCGGTATCTTGGTAGAGTGGACAGGACAGCGGGTTCTCGTTACCGGGGCGGCGGGTTTCATCGGCCGACGATTGGTACAGCGGCTGGACGAGGCCGGCGCCCAGGTGTGGGCAGGGTTGGCCCCCGACGAACCGGTGGAGCGGGCGTCCAGGCTGCCTCCTGACGTCCCGCGCATAGTCTTTGACGTGCAGGATCCGAGAGCGGTGAGCACAGCCGTGGCCGAGGCTGCCCCCCAGATCGTCTTTCACCTGGCAGCCGTGGGCGTCGCCAATCCGCAGGTGGCCCCAGCCCTGGCACTGGCGGTGAACGTGGGCGGCGCGATCCACCTGCTGGACGCACTGCGAGAGCTGGGGCGCGACCTGAGGCGAGTGGTGCTGGTAGGGACGTGCTACGAGTACGGGGCGCGAGAGGCCGTAGAGGGACTGGATCCCTGTAACGCCTACGCCGCTTCAAAGGCCGCAGCCTGGGCCTTTGGACGGATGTATTGGCGGACGTGGGGACTGCCCGTCGTCACTGTGCGGCCCTTTCAAGTCTATGGACCGGGACAGCCGGAACACACCCTGGTGACGGCCGCCATACGGGCCGCCCTGACGGGGGCCGATTTCCCGATGACGCCGGGGGAACAGCGCCGGGACTTTATCTATGTGGATGACGTGGCAGCGGGCATGCTGGCCACCGCCAGCACGCCGGGCATTGAGGGTCAGAGCCTCGACTTGGGAACAGGTCAGGAGCGCGCAGTGCGCGAGGTCGTGGAACGCATTTGGGCGCTGACCCACGCCCGGGGCCGGATTCTGGTCGGCGCACTGCCCTACCGGCCCGGTGTAGTGATGCGCTTGACCGCTGAAGCCGACCGCACCGCTCGCCTGATCGCCTGGCGAGCGCAAGTGACGCTGGACAAAGGGTTGGAGCGCACTATCGCCGCCCAATGAATCGGAGTTTTCTATGACCAATGCCGAGATTCGAGCTCTCCGCGAGCAAATTCTCGATCTGGTGACCGAGTACTATCGCGTGGCCCACACGCCCACCCCCTTCGTGCCCGGCCAGACACGGGTTAACTATGCCGGTCGAGTGTATGACGAACGCGAGTTGATCAGCGCGGTCGAGGCCGTGCTCGACTTTTGGCTCACCGTCGGCCCGCGCGTGATGACCTTTGAGAAGGAACTGGCCCGCCTCCTGGGCATACGCCGGGTTCTGACGACCAACTCTGGCTCGTCGGCTAACCTGATCGCCATGACCGCTCTATGCTCCCGCCGCCGGGAGCGTCCGCTGCAGCCGGGCGACCAAGTCATCACCCCGGCGATGGGCTTTTCCACCACCGTCGCGCCGATTGTCCAGAACAACCTGACACCGGTATTCGTGGACTGTGAGTTGGGTACGTATAATCTGGATCCGACCCAGTTAGAAGCGGCTCTCTCGGAACGGACGGGGGCGATTTTCTTCGCCCACACGTTGGGTAACCCGGCCGATATGGAAACCGTGATGGCCTTTGCCCGGGAGCACGAGCTGTACGTGATCGAGGACGCCTGCGACGCCCTGGGGTCCACCTACGACGACCAGATGGTGGGCACCTTTGGCGACCTGGGAACGCTGAGCTTTTATCCCGCCCATCACATCACCACCGGTGAGGGTGGAGCAGTGTTCACCGACGATGCGACGCTGGCCCGCATCGCCCAGAGCGTGCGGGATTGGGGACGTGACTGTCAATGTGATTACACCAGCCCTCCAGGTGGAGCCTGTGGGCGGCGCTTCCAGTGGGAGATCCCCGGCCTGGCGGAACCATACGACCACCGCTACCTGTTCGTCGAGGTCGGCTACAACTTGAAGATGACCGACGTGCAGGCCGCCATCGGGCTAGCCCAATTGACCAAGCTGCCCGACTTTGTCGCGGCCCGCAAGGAGCATTTCGCCCGCCTCTACCAGGGGTTAAAGCCTTACGAAGAATTCCTGATTCTGCCGGCCTGGAGCGAGCGAGCCGACCCGGCCTGGTTCGCCTTTCCCCTCACCGTGCGGCCTGGCGCCCCCTTCACCCGCCGCGACCTGACGACCTTCCTGGAGAAGCGCAACATCGAGACACGACTGCTTTTCGCCGGCAATATCGTCCAGCAGCCTGGCTACCGCCACATCCGCCATCGCTCCGTCGGCGCGCTCCCCAACTCTGACCTGGTGCTTCGTTCGAGCTTTTTCTTTGGCGTCTATCCAGGCCTGGACGACGATCGCATCGCATACGTCCTCAGCGCCTTTGCTGACTTTTTTGCCAATCTGCTATGAAACTATCTGTCATCATCTGTGTGTACAACGAGCGGGAGACCATCTTGACCGTCCTGGAGCGGGTGCAGAGCGTGGACCTGGGACCGGGATGGGAGAAAGAGATCATCATCGTGGACAATTTCTCCACCGATGGCACCCGCGAACTGCTGCAAGAATTGAGCCTGCCGAATGGACAGGTCGTGTTTCACCCGCGCAACCTGGGCAAGGGGACGTCGGTCCGTACAGCGATCGCCCACTGTCGTGGGGATTACGCAATCATCCAGGACGCCGACCTGGAGTACGCGCCAGAGGAGTACCCCCTGTTCCTGGAGCGCGTCGCCGTGGACCGGCCGGCCGCAATTTACGGCTCCCGCACTATGGGCGGGCGAGCGGTCTACAAGTACGTGGCCAACTATTTGGGCGTGCGCTTTCTCACCGAGCTGACCAACCTGCTCTACAGAGCCCGCCTCACCGATGTGGCCACAGCGGCCAAGATGATACGGACCGATGTGCTGAAATCCCTCCACCTGACCGGGACCGGCTTCGATCTCGATTTCGAGCTGACCGACAAGATTCTGCGCGCCGGGCACGAGATCGTCGAGGTTCCCGTCTCCTATCATCCACGCACCATCGCCGAGGGCAAAAAGATCCGGCCCTGGGATGGATTGTGGGCCCTCAAGGTCATCCTGCGAGACCGATTGCTGCCGGTGAGCCAGATCATACGGGAGGAGATATGAACATCGTCGTGACCGGTTCCATCGCCTACGACTACCTGATGAGCTTTCCGGGCCGCTTTGTCGAGCACCTGCTGCCCGATCAACTGCACCACATCTCGGTCAGCTTTTTGGTGGACGAGATGCGACGGCAGCGAGGGGGATGCGCGGCCAACATCGCCTACACATTGGCGCTGTTGGGGGAACGCCCCCGGTTGATGGGGACGGTGGGCCAGGATTTCGGCGCGTACCGGTCCTGGCTCGAGGCGCAGGGGGTGGATACCTCCCTCACCCACGACGAACTCGACCTGTTCACGGCCTCATTTTTCGTCAACACCGACCAGGACGGCAACCAGATCGCAAGCTTTTACACCGGCGCGATGACGCGAGCGCGGAATCTCTCGTTCCACGATCCGAGAATCGGCCCGGTCGACCTGGTCGTCATCTCTCCCAACGACCCCGAGGCGATGGTGAAATACGCCGCCGAGTGCCAGGCGCTGGGCCTGCCATACCTGTACGACCCCAGCCAGCAGATCATCCGCCTCTCCGGTGACGACCTACGGGCCGGCCTGGAGGGATGCGCCCTGCTGGTGGTCAACCAATACGAGTTCGAGATGCTGCACGAAAAGACGGGCCTCAGCGCCGAGGAAATCCGAGCCGCTCCCCAGCAGGCCTGCGTCATCACGTTGGGTCCGGAGGGCGCCCACATCTGGGCCGACGGCGAGCTGCACGCCATCCCGCCCGTACCCCCGACGCGGTTGGACGAACCGACCGGTGTGGGGGACGCCTTCCGGGCCGGGTTGATCAAGGGTTTGGCCCTGGGCCTCGATTGGGGGATAGCGGGACGGATGGGCGCGCTGGCCGCCACCTACGTGCTGGAACTGCCCGGTCCTCAGAGCCACCGCTACACTTGGGACCAGTTCGTAGCCCGCTTTCGCACCCAGTTCGACTCGTTTGCATTTACCACTGCGTTCTCCGCGCCTCTGCGGTGAATAGGCCTTTTTTCAGCCGAGTCGAATATTCTTTTAAGGAGTGACATATGCCAATCGAATACGACGTCAAAGATCTAAACCTGGCCCCGGCAGGGCGGCTGCGCATCGAATGGGCGGAGCGGGAGATGCCGGTGCTGCGCCTCATCCGGGAACGGTTCGAGGAGGAAAAGCCGCTGACGGGCACACGCATGGCGGCCTGCCTGCACATCACCACCGAGACGGCCAACCTGGCCCGCACCCTGCAGGCCGGCGGGGCCGAAGTGGTGCTGACCGCCTCCAATCCCCTCTCCACCCAGGACGACGTGGCAGCGGCGTTGGTCTCGTATTACGAGATCCCCGTCTATGCCATCAAGGGCGAGGATAACGAGACCTACTACCAGCACCTCCACGCCGCCCTCGACCACCAGCCGCACCTGACGATGGACGACGGCGCGGACCTGGTCAGCACGCTGCACAAGCAGCGTACCGAGTTGATCGGCAACGTGGTCGGCGGCACCGAGGAGACAACCACCGGCGTCATCCGCCTGCGAGCGATGGCGAAGGATGGCGTGCTGCGCTATCCCATCGTCGCCGTCAACGACGCGCTGACCAAGCACCTGTTCGACAACCGGTACGGTACCGGCCAATCCACCCTCGATGGCGTCATCCGTGCCACCAACGTGCTCATTGCCGGCAAGACGGTCGTCGTGGCCGGCTACGGTTGGTGCAGCCGGGGCATCGCGATGCGGGCCCAGGGCTTGGGCGGCAACGTGATCGTCACCGAGGTGGATCCCCTCAAGGCGCTGGAGGCGGTGATGGACGGCTACCGGGTGATGCCGATGCAGCAAGCCGCACCGATCGGGGATTTCTTTATCACCTCCACCGGCGACATCAATGTGATTGATCGCCACCACTTTGAGGCGATGAAGGACGGGACCATCGTCGCCAACTCGGGCCATTTCAACGTCGAGATCAACATCCCGGCCCTGGCCGAGATGGCCCAGGCGCCGCCTCGCCGCGTCCGTCCTTTCGTGGACGAGTATACTCTCTCCGACGGACGGCGCATCCACCTGCTGGCCGAGGGCCGGCTGGTCAACCTGGCCGCTGCCGAGGGCCATCCCAGCGCGGTGATGGACATGTCCTTCGCCAACCAGGCCCTCTGCGCCAAGTACATACTCCAACACGCCGAAACCCTGGAACGGACCGTCTACGCCGTGCCGGAAGAGATTGACCAGGAGATCGCCCGCATCAAACTGGAGGCGATGAGAGTCGAAATTGACGTGCTGACGCCCGAGCAGGTCAAATATTTGGCGTCGTGGGAAGAGGGGACATAAGAGATAGGCTGGCGCCGGCTAGGGGAGAGATAGAACGTCGGCCGTCGCGACTCGCTCGACGGAGCGATCTATCCGCTTGGTCAGGCCGGTCAGCACATCCTGGGGACCGAACTCGACGAACCGGGAGACTCCCTGCGCGATCATCCAGCGCACCGAGTCGGTCCACTGCACCGGGGAGGTCAGTTGGCGGCCTAGGGCCTCGCGGATCTCGTCGGCGGCCGTGAGGGGGGTGGCGGTGGCGTTTGCCACCAGGGGAACGGCGGGCGGGCGGAACGTCGTCGCTTCGAGGAGCCGGCGGAACTCGGTGGCAGCCTCTGCCATAAAGGGGGAGTGAGCGGCGATACTCACCGCCAGGCGGACCGTCCGCTTGGCGCCCTGCGCCTGGGCCAACTCCATAGCCCGCTCCAGGGCCGCCGCCGCGCCCGAGATGACCACCTGTCCGGGGCAGTTGTCATTGGCGACACCGACGTACTCCCCGCTCTCTTCCTGTACCTCGGCGCAGATGGCCTCCAATGCAGCCCGATCCAACCCCAGGATTGCGGCCATACCGCCCGGGTTTTGCTCGCCAGCCTGTTTCATCAACCGGCCCCGCTCCCGTACCAGCATCAAACCATCCTGGAAGGAGAGAGCGTTGGCGGCCACCAGCGCGCTGAATTCGCCCATACTGTGGCCCGCGACGAAGGACGGACCATCGCCGCTCCCCTGCTCCTCCAACGCACGCAGCGCGGCCACGCTGGTGGTCAGGATGGCTGGCTGGGTGTTCAGCGTGTCGTTCAGCGATTCAGCCGGGCCTTCGAAGCAGAGTCGAGTCAGCGAGAGTCCCAAGATGGTGTTGGCCTGCTCGAAAACGGCCCGGGCCACGGGAAAACGAGTGTAAAGCTCGCGCCCCATCCCCACATGCTGGGAACCTTGGCCGGGAAAGAGATAGGCACTAGCGATCATACAGATGGTATTATTCCTCTTCGATCTCGATGACCTGAACACCCCGGTACGTGCCACAGTGCAAGCAGACGTGGTGAGGGCGGGTCGGTGCACCGCACTGGGGGCAGTAGACCAGCTGAGGGGCCTGCAGCTTCCACTGACTGCGGCGATTTCTGCTCCGGGTTTTCGATATTCTACGCTTTGGGACGGCACCCATACTGTTCCAGTTCCTTTCTTCTGATACGAACAATCTGTTGGCGAGAAGGCGTATTATAGGAGGGAGTCACGAACCTGTCAAGGAGCATCGGCGTCGTCAGCACTGGCGGGCCTGTTTTCGTGCTTTTCCCGCTCTATTTGGATGGTGCGGATCCCGTTTTCGATCACCGTGAGCGCTCGTTTCAACTCTTGTTCCAGACCACAGAGCACCTCGAAGGCATACTCGTCGGCACCGATGCGGATATCTTCCGCGTCCTGCTCGGCCTGCTGGAGCACGGCCTGCCCCTCCTGCCGGGCATTCTGGACAATGATGTGTTCGGCCGTGATCTGGGCCGCTTCACTGCGGGCCAGGGCGATGATGCGCTCAGCCTCCTCCTGAGTCTGGGCCATCATGCGCTCCTTCTCCCGAATGGTTCGCTCGGCGCGACGCACTTCTTCGGGAACCGAGATGCGCATCTGGTCCAGCAAGGGCCAGACCAGGCGCTCGTCCACCATTCGCAACCCGCTGAACGGCACTTGAGTGCTTTCTTTGACGATTTCTTCCAAACGATCTACCAGGTGTAGAATGTCCATATCGGCCTCCGGCGTCTATTCATCAGACTTGCAAATTCGAGCGTCACGTTAATCGATCTGTCGCCGTACTCACTAGTCGCGCAGGGAGACGAGGGGCGCAGGTTCGTGTTTCTCCTCCCGTTCCCGGCGTTTAATCTCCAGGGCCTGGATGACGTTGTGAGGGACCATTCCATTGACATTCCCTTTCAGGCATGCGATCTCCTTGACGATGCTGGAACTCAGAAAGGCGTGGGATTGGCGCGTCATCAGGCACACAAATTCGATCTCGGGCGCAAGCTGACGGTTGGTGAGGGCCATCTGGTATTCCAACTCAAAGTCCGAGATGACCCGCAGGCCACGCACAATAGCCTGGGCCCCGACCTGACGGGCAAAGTCGACGGTCAGCCCACCATACGGGGCGATACGCACGTTGGGCAGATGCGTCATCGCCTGGTGCGCCAGAGCAACGCGCTCCTCAATAGTGAACATCAAACTCTTGGCGGGCCGGTCGTACACAGCGACCACCACGTCATCAAAGATGCTGGCCGCGCGAGTGGCGATATCTATGTGGCCCATATGAACAGGATCAAAGGTGCCGGGATAAATTGCTATGCGGGTCAACTAAGTTCTCCTTTTCCCTCTTGCCAGAATTGGGTCAAGCGCCGGACCAACAGGCGATGGTTTGGGTCGTTCAATTGAGGATCGGAGTCGAAAAAACGCCGCGCCGCCTCACGGGCGGCCTCGATGAGGCGCAGGTCAGTCACCCGGGCCAATTGAAGGTCCGGTAGACCCGACTGGCGGGTGCCTAAAAAGTCCCCCGGGCCCCGCATCTCCAGGTCCTTTTGGGCCAACTCGAAGCCATCGGTAGTGGCCTCGACAGCCCGCAATCGTTCTTCGGCCTCGGCGACAGAGGAGTCGGACACGAGCAGACAATAGGACGGATGCTCTCCCCGTCCCACCCGGCCGCGGAACTGGTGGAGTTGAGCCAACCCGAACCGGTCGGCCCCCTCGATCAACATCACCGTCGCGTTGGGCACGTCAATCCCCACCTCGACGACGGAGGTGGAGACGAGAATATCCAGCTCTCCCTGGGCGAAACGGGCCATCGTGTCCTCTTTCTCCTCGCCCTTCATCCGCCCGTGCAGCAGACCCAGGCGCAGATCTGGGAACACGTGCTTGCCGAGACGCTCGTATTCTTCGACGGCGGCCCTGGCCTCGATCTTGTCCGATTCCTCCACCAGGGGGCAGATGATGAACGCCTGGCGGCCCTTTTCGACCTGGCTGCGAAGAAAGCCGTAGGCTCGCTCCCGCTCCAGGGGCAAGATCACGCGCGTGGTGACCGGTTCGCGGCCCGGCGGCATCTCGTCTATGACGGAGACGTCCAGGTTGCCCCAGACTGTCAACTGGAGGGAGCGGGGAATCGGCGTGGCGGTCATCACCACGAGGTGGGGGTTGTACCCTTTTTGACGCAGCGTGGCCCGTTGGCGCACCCCAAAGCGGTGCTGCTCGTCAATCACCACCAGGGCCAACTCTTTGAACTGGACACTTTCCTGGATCAGAGCGTGGGTGCCGACGATCACATTCACGCGCCCCTCGGCCAACCCCTGGTAGATCTCTTCCCGCTCTTGACCGGTGACATTCCCGGTGAGCAGGCGAATGGTAGGCAACGCGCCCGTCCAGTGCTCGAATAAGCGGGCCAGGGTGTGATAATGCTGTTCGGCCAGGATGGCGGTGGGAGCCATCAGGGCGGCTTGGGCGCCGGCGGCGGCCGTCAGGGCCATCGCCGCTGCCGCCACGACCGTCTTGCCCGATCCCACATCCCCCTGCAAGAGACGGTTCATCGGGTAGTCGGAGCGAATGTCGGACATGATCTGCTCCAGGGCCTTGTGTTGGGCCTGGGTCAGTTCGAACGGCAGGCTGCGGACAAAGTCGGCAGCCAGAGCGGCATCAATCGGCAGCGGGGTGCCGGGTTCGGAGCGCCACTGGTGACGCTGGCGCAACAGCCCGACTTGCAGCAGGAACAGCTCGTCAAAGGCCAACCGGTAGCGCGCTCGCTTCAGCATCTCCTGATCGCCGGGAAAGTGGACCTGGACGATGGCGGTTTCCAGGTCAACCAGATTCGCCTCCCGGCGCATTTCTGCCGGCAGGTGGTCCGGCAGCCGCTTGGTCCAATAGTCCACGGTCCGTTTCACCAAGCGGCGCAGCCAGCGAGCGCTGATGCCCTCGGTGAGAGAGTAGACCGGCACGATGCGGGCGGTGTGCAGCAGATCCTCTTCCATCAGCTCCCATTCGGGAGAGTTGAAGCACAGCCGGCCCAGGTATTCATCCACCTTGCCGCTGACGACAATGTGTTGACCGGGCTTGATCTTGTCGGCCAGATACGGCTGGTTGAACCAGGTGCACTCGATCATGCTGGTGCCATCAGAGAGAGTGGCCTTGAACAGGCTGCCCCCGCCCCGCGTCCGTCGCACACCGGCATCCCACACTTGGGCGATGATCGTGACCTGCTCGCCGTATTCGATCCGATTGATGGGTTTGAGCTGCGAGTAATCATCGTAGCGGAAGGGAAAAAAGTAGAGCACGTCCCGAATGGTTCGCACTCCTAACCGCGCCAACCGTTGGGCCTGGCGGGCTCCCACCCCTTGCAGAACATTGACGGGGGAGTCGAGTCCCCGGCTCTGGGTCGTTCGAGGCTGTTGGGGAGCAGGGACCGAGCGCCCGGCCGGGCGGGCAACGGTTGGCTGATCCGCTCTCGGTTGCTCTTCTGTCTTCCCCTCCGGTTGGCGGGGTGGAGCCTGATTGAGCAGTTCCAGTATCTCGGACACAGCCTTTCGCCGGGCTGCGATCTGTTCAATGGCCGCGTAAGCGCGCAGACGGACGCCTATTTCCTGGAACCAATCCGCGCCCTCCGGACCAAAGGTAGCGCTCGCTTCTTGCAGCCAGGTGTCGGCATAGCGAGTCAGGCCGCCAAAGACGGCCCGATCCTGGCATTTTTCGGCCTCCAATTGGAGAATCTTGACTAGTTTTTCGACAGGTTCTATCATACTCCTCTCGCTAACGGCCAGCTACGGCAGCCACTCCCAAGCCCTGGGGGCCGACGTGAGCGCCGATAATCGTTGTGACGGCGACGGTCGGCGGATGGGCAGTGGGAGAAAGATCGGATAGCTGGGCCTGAAACTCGTCCAGGTCAGGGGAATAGGTGTGAAGCAGGGCCAAGCGGTCCAGCGTTCCCAAAGCGCGGATATGTTCAATCAACCGGTCTACGGCGCGCCGGCGCGTCCGCGCTCGCCCCACATTGCTCACCTCTCCCCTGTAGACTTGGATAATCGGTTTGACACGCAACACTTGGGCCATCTTTGTCCGCGCCCAACTCACACGACCACTGCGACGTAGATATTCCAAAGTGTCGAGCATGGCGTAGACGTACACCCGGTCCCTGATCCCCTCGATCAGAGCCACGACATCGGCCGCGCTCTGGCCCTCAGCCGCTGCCTCGGCCGCGATGATCGCCATCCAGCCGAGTCCCATTGTGACCTGCCCCGAATCTATGACGTGCACGGGCAACTCGGGCACCTCTCGCGCTCCCAGATGGGCGACGTTGTACATCCCGCTCAGGTTGGAGGCGACGACGATGGCGACCACCTCGTCCGCCTGGCCGATCAGATCGCGGTAAGCCGCAGCGAATTCGTGAGCGGGCGGCACGGCCGTCGTCGGGACATCCGGCATCGTGGGCAACTGCGCGTAGAACGCCTCCCGGCTCAATCCGCCAGGAAACGGGCCTTCGCGATAACTGCGAGCTCCGATCTGGACGTAGGCCGGTACGACAGTGATGTGCAGTTGCTCCGCGATAGCAGTAGGCACATCAGACGTACTATCAGTGACGATGCGAACTCGGCTCACCAAAGGGGCGTCCCTCGATCCACTCCCTCGTACACGACCAATCCCATCCCATCGGGCCCGATGTGGGAAGCGAGCAGCGGGCCGTAAAGCAGGATGGGAAACTCGTGCCCGGGCGCGATGACCTCCAATCGCTCTCGCAGGATTCTCGTCTGGTCAGTGGGATACGATGTGCTCTGCAGAATGGCGACATGTTCGATGTGCGAGAACTCGTTGGCGAACTCGGCCAGTTTGTCAATGGCCCGCTCGGGACTGCGGACTTTTTCCATGGGGATGAGCGCGCCTTCTTCGATGGCCAGAAAAGGTCTGATACCCAACATCGTACCCAGAATCGCTTGAGCCGGGCTGATGAGACCGCTGTACTCTAGGTAATCCATCGTTTCGGTGATCAAGACGATGTAAATCCGTGGAATAATGCCACGAACCCGGCGCATGATCTTGGGCAGAGAGACAGACTCTTTGGCCAAACGAGCCGCCTCCTCCACCAAAATCCCCAATCCAATGGAAAGGGTTTCCGAGTCTATGACGACGATATCACAACGGCCCAGAAACTCGCGGGCGGCTCTTTCCGCCTCGCTGCAGACGAGGCTAAGCTTGGACGAGGAATGGAGAGAGATGATCTGATTCGTGCGGCGAGTCATACGGCTGTAGATGAGTCGGAACTGCTCGGCCGTTGGCCCGATGATGCAGGGATGACTGCGCTCGCTCCCCATGCGGAGCAGCAGCTCCTCGTGATCCAACTCGGTGCCATCCAGATAGATTTCCTCGCTCTCGGCCTCGCCGACTTGATCAATGCATACGGTCAGCGGTATGATCGTGATACCAAGTTGTTCCGCAACATCTGGCCGAATTGTCGCTGCGCTGTCAGTAATGATGTGAACTTTGGACACGGGACCTCCCAAGGCTGCTAGATAGGGCGGATAGAGCGATCTAGTTCGCGGCTGCCAAACTGTTTATTCCACCGAAAGGATATAAAAATAGTGAGGCTGTCCACCAGCGACGACTTCGATCTCGTAATCGGGCCAGTCGAGCATCAAAGACTGAGCCAATTCATTGGCGTCATCCTCAGTGACATCTTGACCATAGTACAGGGTAATAATCTCGGTGTCGTCCGAGTCCATCTGGCGGAGCAGAGCCAGAGTCGCTTCCTTGAGTGTGGGAGCGGTCACTTTCAGCTCTTCATTGTGCAAGCCAATGATCTGGCCATCCAAAATCTTTAGCCCGTTAAGAGTGACCGAACGAGTTGCAACTGTGACCTCGCCCGTGGCTACGTCCTCTATCGCAGAGGTCATCGCGCGCACGTTGGTCTCGAAATCGGCCTGAGAATTGATCGCCAGCAAGGCCGCGATCCCCTGGGGGATGGTGCGGCAGGGAATGACCGCCACCCTCTTTTGGCTGAGGGAGCTGGCCTGCTCAGCCGCCAGAATGACGTTGCCATTGTTAGGTAGCAGGATGACCTGCTCGGTTGGCAGCCCATCAATCGCTTCCAACAGGTCATGGGTGCTGGGATTCATCGTCTGGCCGCCGTGGACCACTATATCCGCCCCCAGGCTCTCGAGAACACGCACCAATCCATCCCCCATGGCGACCGCCACGATGCCGATATTTTGGACCGGGCGCTGGGCAGGAAGCAGCGGCGCTTCCTGCTCGGCGATGAAATGTTTATACTGAGCCTGCATATCCTCGACCACCACATCCTGCAGGGACCCTAGGCTGGCGCCATAACTGATAGGGACGCCGGGGTCAGGAACGTGGACGTGCACCTTGACCATCGTAGGTTCCCCCACGACGAGGGGACATTCTCCCATACTCGTGATCGTCTCGCGGATGGCGCTCACGTCCAAATCTGGGCCCACGATCAGGAATTGCACGTCGTACCCATACCCTGCCTCGACCGTCTCCAGGTCGTGAGAGAACAGATCAACCGCGTCGATCAAGTCCGCATCTCCGAACACGAGCTCGCCTCGCATACGGCGCAGCATCCCATCCAAGATAATGAACAGCCCCTGCCCCCCAGCATCCACCACCCCGGCCTCTGCCAGCACTGGCAGCAGTGATGGGGTAAGTTTGACTGCCTCGCGAGCGGCGAGCACCATATGCTCCAGAACACTCACCAGGTCATCGGTCTCCTCGGCTGCTCGGGCAGCCTCGTCGGCCACAGCGCGCGCGACGGTCAGAATAGTCCCCTCGACAGGTTTGACCACGCCCTTGTAAGCCGTAGTTGTGGCCTCCTGGCAGGCGGCGACCAGATCCTCGACCCGATACACCTCTTTCTCATCCAGACTACGCGAAAATCCCCGCCAAATCTGGGATAGGATAACACCCGAGTTGCCCCGTGCGCCCATCAGAGCTCCGTATGCCATTTTGTGAGCCACCCGCCCCACGTTGTGATCCGGCAAATCCTTGATCTCGGCCCAGGCGGATTGCATCGTCAGCGCCATATTAGTGCCGGTATCCCCATCCGGCACCGGGTAGACGTTCAGCGAATTGATGGCAGACTGGTGCTGCTGCAACCAATCCAGGGAGGCTTTGATCAACTGCTTGAATTCCTGGCCATCGGTGGTGGTGTGCGTGCGACGCTGCAGAACTGGGACATCTTTTTGATCTTTCAACGGGGCCGATTTCCTCTCCATAGCTTCAATCAGCATCGCTGACGCGCAGCCCCTCGACGTGGACGTTAACCTCAGCGACGGGCATCCCTATCGCCCGTTCGACACTGAACTTGACGACATTCATCACGCTGCGAGCCACAGCGGCGATGCGAGTGCCGTACTCGATCACGACGTACACATCAATCGTGATCTGCCCATTCTCGATGGTCACCACGATCCCGCGCTTGCTCTCGCGAGAGATGATATTGATAATGCCAGTCGTCAGGTCCTTGGCCGGGATTCCCACGACGCCGTAGCAATTCGACACCGCCCGTTGTGCGATGCTGGCAATGGCCGTAGGTGAGACCTCGATGCGCCCCAGACTGGGCTTTTCTTCTTTTGGCATAAGCTCCTCCATGCAGTGGCTCAGCCGGTCGTATGGTTGCGCGAAAGCCTGTGTTGTGGTATGATATACCCCGCTAAGACATATTGCGAGGTGATAATTATGGCAAAATGTGACATGTGTGGCAAGAGTCCGATGTTTGGACACAACGTCAGCCACTCCAAGAAGGCGACCAAACGGCAGTTCAAACCGAACATTCAGCGGGTGCAGGTAGAGGTGGATGGTCAGATCCGTCGGATGCACCTCTGTACACGCTGTCTGCGGACGTTGAGCAAAACCCGGTAGCCCTTCAGACCTCTGGCTCCTCCTCCCTCTGTGGCGGAGGAGCTTTTATAAACGAGCTCCCGATCATCTCGGGGGCTTTTTTACGTTATCGCCTCTCCTGTTCGTTCCCTGCTGCCTGGCGAATCGCCTCGATGGCCGCCGAAATTCCCCTCGGAGCGTCAAAGATCGCCGTTCCAGATACCAGCATCGTCGCGCCGGCATCTACTACCCGTTTCGCCGTCTCCGGCCCGATCCCACCGTCTACCTCCAACTCGGCCGGACTGTGGGCTTGATCCAGCATCTCCCGCACCTGGCGGATCTTGGGCAGCACCGACTCGATGAACATCTGTCCCCCAAACCCGGGATTGACGGTCATCACCAGCACCAAATCTATATCGTTCAGGATTTCGCTGAGGGCGATGGCCGGTGTAGCCGGGTTCAGAGAGACGCCAACGCGCACGCCCAGACCCCGAATGTGCTGTAGGAGACGGTGCAGATGTGGCGCTCCCTCGACGTGCACAGTGAGACCATCCACCCCAGCCTCGACAAACGCGGACGCATACCCCATCGGGTCACTGATCATCAAATGCGCGTCAATCGGCAGATCGGTGACACGCCGCAAGCACCGCACGACCGGGATGCCAATCGAGATGTTGGGCACGAAATGGCCATCCATTACATCCACGTGGATGGCGTCGGCGCCGGCAGCCGCCACCTTGGCGACGGCGTCCCCCAGGTGGGCAAAATCGGCGGCGAGTATCGAAGGAGCAATTTTGATCGGTCTAATAGCCATCGAAGAGGTATAATACAACGACTTGAGAGATTTGGCAACTGTTTGCCCAGCGGGAGCGTTTCATAGGGTGGGCTGACGCAGTTGCCCACACCCCGCCCGGATCTCGATGCCTCGCCGCAGGCGCAGGGTGTAGGGAACGTGATGGCGCTCCAGGGCCGCGACGAAGGCGGTGAGCGAGTCCTGCGCGGGGGACCGCCCGGTGTATCGCGATGTGGGATTCAGAGGAATCAGATTGACGTGGGCCAGCAGACCCACGAGGCGAGCGGCCAGAGCCTGGGCCTGTTCTGGCGTGTCGTTGACTCCTTCGATGAGCACCCACTCGAAACTGATCCGCCGCCCGGTGCGCTCGACGTAACGATAACAGGCCCCAAACAAACTGTCGAGGGGATAGCGGCGGTTGATGGGCACGATCTGGTCCCGCAGGTGATCGGTGGCGGCATGCAGAGAGACGGCCAGGGTGATCTGCAAGCCCTCCTCGGCCAACCGCTCGATCCCGGGCAGGATGCCCACCGTGGAGAGCGTGATGTGCCGCTGACCCAGGTTGAAGCCGTCCGGATGGATCAGGCGGCGGATGGCAGCCACCGAGTTCTCGTAATTGAGGAGCGGCTCCCCCATCCCCATCAACACGACGTTGGTCAGCCGCGCGTTCTCAGCCCGGAGGATGCGGGCCACGTGAAGGACCTGAGCGACGATCTCACCGCTGGACAGGTGGCGACGGAACCCCATCTGGCCGGTCGCGCAAAAGGGGCAACCCACGGCGCAGCCCACCTGGGTCGAGATGCAAGCAGTGCGCCGCCGCTCGTACCGCATCAGCACCACTTCGATCGTTTCTCCATCGGCCAGGCGAAGCAGGTCCTTGCGCGTCTCCCCGTCAGAAGAGACCGTCGTATCCACCACCTGGGGCACGCCGATGACGGTCTCGACCGCCAGGCGCCGACGGAGCGCTGCGGGCAGATTGGTCATACCGTCAACGTCGGTTGCCAGGTGGACGTAAAGCCACTCCCAGAGCTGACGGGCGCGGTAGGCCGGCTCTCCCCACCGTTCCAAGAGGGCCTGCAGGGCGGGAAACGTGTCATCGGTGAGTTGATGTGGTTGATTCATAGGCGGACAGATGATATAATGGCTGTCACCCTCATCGCCCAGGCGAGAGGGTATGGAAAAACCGCATGCATTGTAACACATGGGGAGCACAGTAGCAAGCTGACCTTGCGCCCCGGTACAGCAGGAGCAGATACAAAACTGGCGTCTTTGCTCAACTACTTTGTACGGTACTGTTTTGCCTCGCCAAGGGAAATGTGGTAAAATTTGCTCGAAAGGAGGCCAGGTATGGCGGATAAAAAAATCAGAGTACGTCAATATCCTGCGGCAGGCAGATATTTTCTACGATTTAACAGAACCGCAACTGGAGATGGTCGCCACCCTTTGTTCCGAGATCGAACCGAAAAACGGCGAGATCATTTTCGAGGAAAACAGTTCCGGCGATGAACTGTATGTGGTAGCCAGTGGAGCGGTGGATATCCTGGTCAGCCCGGCGCTGATTCAGCCCACCTCTACCGGGCAGCCGACCGGCCCCCTGGCCATCGCCACCGTCCGACGGGGGCAAACGTTTGGAGAAGTAGCGCTGGTAGATCAGGGATTACGGTCGGCCGCGGCCCGCTGCGTGGCGAAAAAGACCCATCTGTTGATCATCCCCAGCAAACGGCTCATCAAACTGTGCGACACTTATCCCGAACTGGGCTACTGCCTGATGCGCAACATCGCCGCCGACCTGGCGTTCAAAATCCGTGGTACCGATCTGGCGATCCGCGAGCAACTGCTCTGGCGCCCCCGGCTTCGGTAACCCGATTTGACATTTCGCCCGCGCGCGCTATAATGTGGGTCAAGCGGGTGTAGTTCAGTGGTAGAACGTCAGCTTCCCAAGCTGAATGTCATGGGTTCGAGTCCCATCACCCGCTCTGCGGCGCCCTTGTGTAATTGGATATACAGTTGTAAAGATTCTTGCGCCCAAGGGTTGCCAGAAACCGTCGGTGTGCCGTCACCGGCGGTTTCACTTTGTCTCGTCGTGTTCCTCGACGGTCAGTTCGAAATCCCCGCCGCCCCGCTCTTCTAGCCTGCGGGTGATGAACGCCTCTACTTCCACGCGAGGAACGCGGTACGGGCTGGTGACGCCCAGACTACGTCTGACGCCAGGAAAGTACCCCTGCTTGATCCACCGCCGGATCGTCTGATCACTCACGCCACACATTCGGGCGGCCTCTTTCGGCGGATGAAGGTGTCCGTGCGATTTCCAGCCGCCGCTACCGCTTCCGGGCCCCGCTGGGGCCGGTCGAGCTGGAGGAGATCCGCTGGTACATCGAGCGCTACTCCGTCTGGCCGTCGGGCGTCTTCCGGCAGCGGGCCGAGAAGACCGAGGCCGCGCTGAACGCCGACTCGGCCCGCGCGCCGCTGACCGATGGGCAACTCTCCAAGGTGGGCAAGGGCCAACTGGCGACAGTACGACGAATGCAGGGCAAATACGCCGAGGCGCGCGCGCTCTTCGAGCAGCAGAACGAGCCGACCGCCGTCGCCACCGCCTGGCACCAGCTGGGCATGGTGCATCAAGAGGCCGGGGACTATGACACGGCGGAGGCGGCCTATCGCAAGTCGCTGGAGATCTTGACGCAGACCGACAACCGGGCCGGGCAGGCGAGTGGTTTGACGATGTTGGGGAATCTTTACGATGACCACCTGAACCGCCCGGAGGAGGCAGTCACGTTTTACCGGCAGGCGGCGGAGATTTACGTGGCGTTGGGCGACCTGCGCTACGAGGGCGTGGC
>DSDT01000271.1 GCA_011048615.1 Chloroflexota bacterium
CATGGGCAGCAAAGGCAGCACGGTATACCAGGATTGCGCAAACATAGCTCCCTCCTTGTACTGTAGGATAGCGATAATTCTACACGCATTATCGCTGGGAGGCAAATCGCCCGCCATTGCCGGGAGTGACAAAGCGTGATAAAATGCGAACCTGATCGCCAAGTCGAAAGATCAAAATTGGAGGACACCCGTGAACGATAACAGACCGATCACTCTGAGCATTCTGGTGACTGCCCTGGTGCTGACTCTCGCCTGCGGCCTCTCGGGACGCACTCTGACCATCACGATAAACGAAAGCGACGTCAACCGACTGATCGAACGGGCGCTCGTGACCGATGCCAACGATGATCTCATCGCCCAGGTCACGAGCGTGGATATGCACGATGGATTCATCCGCGTGTCCGGAACCTACCGCCGGGAGACCGGCGCCACCGTATCAGGAAGCTGCGACCTGGTCATCCGCGCCCAGGATGGCATGCTCCAGGCTGAAATCACCGCCATTGACGTCGAGGGGTTCAGCGTCAGCGACGCGCGCATCGCCAATCTCAACGAACGCCTGACAAAGGCGTTCGCCCAGGCGGCCGCCGGCAACCAGGGCCAGATCGAATTCACGTCGGTCGAGATCACCGCGGACGCGCTGAAAATCGGCGTCAAGCTCACCGCGCAGTGACGAGTCAGCGGTAGCGGGATTCTATGAATCGCCTTCTGCCCCCTCAGGAGTCGGCGTGGGTGGGAGTTGAATGAAATCCTCCCGCCCGTTCTCCACCAACGCGCTCACGCCATACTCGGCGACCCGCACATAGTACGGCGACTCGGACGAGCGCACGACGTAGGTATTATCCTCGGGGGACTTGGCCCCCACGCTCAGCGTGACGGTCCCGCCCGCCCGCTCCAGCGTGACGACGGCGTTCGGCCCATCCATGCCATACGCCGGCTCAGGCTCCCGGCCCAGGGGACGGACCAGGCTGACCGTGGTCGCCTGTCGCAGCAGCGTGGCGACCTGCGTGTCGTTCAACACCTCGTCGGCTGCCAGACCATCCATCGTCCAATCACCCGCTTCGTCCCTTGTGAATGCGAACCTGCCCTGGGCGTTCTCCAACACCATAGCCGTGATCTCGTCTTGAGCGAGCTGCTGATAGACCACATCCACCCACGAGGTCACAGTAGTACTCGCATCCCAGACCGTGATCTCGTCGGTGAGATAGGTCTCGTTCCGCCCCTCCACCCGGAAATGCATCGCACCATAGCTGGGCGAGGATCCGAGGTACAGGATGCGCACCGAGCCGTCGGCCAGCTCGAGCTGGATGCGGCGCATGAACTGGTCGGGCGATACCTGGAGCGGCTTGTGGCTGGCGTCGGTGCGCGTCACCAACCGACCGGTGGAGAGCTGGGCAAGTTTTTCCAGTAAAGCGACGACCTTGTCGCCAGCGGCGGGATAATCGTCCGCTCCAGGCAGCACCCACTGACCGGTCTCTTGCCGTAAAAAGATGCGACTGCCGACGTCGTCGGTGATGGACACAGCGACGACATCGTTCGCATCCAGGTCCGGAAAGACGGGCTCACCGGCCGCCGACCCCGGCTTCTGGGGCCAAAAGACAAAAATGATCAGGATCACCTGGACGATTAGCGCGCCCAGTAGAATTTGATCGTGCCGTTTCATGCGTCCTCCTCATCCTCGGCTCTCTCGTCGTGGGGGGCTGCATCCACCACCAGGGATATGGGCTGCTCATTCTGGGTCCGCACGTTCCACACGATGCCAATGACCACCAGGCCGAACAGAGCCACGACGACGTTTGCGATCTCCCAAAAGACCGGCTCTCCATCCTCCAAGGGATCGAGCACTCGCGTGTAGGCCCCTCGCGAACGGATGTTGAGCAAGTCCAGGTCCTCCGTGGACCAGGCCACCGCGTTCTGCACCAGTTTCAGGCTGTTGAGATACCGGTCCTGTGTCAGGCTGGAGGAGACTTGAAAGACCACGTCATCCAGGAACTCGGCGCTGCCGATGACGACCAAGCGGGCCGATCCTGGCGACATCTCGATGGTGGGCAGCGGCTCTTGAATCGTCTCTGTCTCCCCACTTTCCTCAGAAAACAGGTCCGCGCCCCATGGCGAGGGCCGATCCTTAAAATAGCTCTCAAAGGAGCCTTGCACCGCGACCGCCAGCGGATAGGACTGCTGATTCGGTCCGGGGGGGAATCCCTGATCTGGCGCTTCGGTGTCGGGCAGAATGTTGGTGCTGACCTGCAGCCAAGAGGCAGAGCTGGAACGGAGCAGTTCGGTGACCTCCCGGGTGGCGTTCTTCCCTTCATCAACCGTGATGGGCGAGACCCAATTAAGCGTCACAGCGGGCAGGTTGGAGACGATAGGATGATCGGTCGCCATACCATCAGACCGCACATCCACAAAGAAAGGGTAATCCAGGGCCGCTATTTCCTGGATCTGATAGCCACCCACCTGCCGAACCGTCTGAACGGGGAAAGGTTCGTTCTGCAAATCCAGCACCAACGGGTCTTCCACCTGGATACCATAGCTGGTCAGCATCTCTTTCAGGCCACCCTCCAGCGGCTGCAGTGCCAACCAGCCGGAGAACTGGTCCAGCGTGATGCCATACGTCCCAGCCGCCACGATGACGGCGCCGCCTCGCATCAGGTATTGATCTATGGCAAACCGGTCCTTGTCCGTCATACCCTGAGGCGCGACGATCACCAATACGTCCACGTTGGATGGAATCTGTCCGGTGCTCAGGTCCACATCGCGGACCTCGTACTCCTGGCCCAGGGACTCGCGGAGCCGCTGCCAACTGGATAGGGGCTGCTGCATCTGCCCGAACATGTCCTGCGTCGGCGTCGCTGGGGGCGTCCACAGGCCGACCACCTGCAAAAAGCCAGGGGCCGCCCGCTTGAGCGCCGCCTCGATCGCAGTGCGAACGTCCGCCTCGCTCAACTCGCCAGAGGGAAACACGAACTGCATCTGATCACCGACCCGCAGGAGCAAGTGCAGGTAGTAGCTATCGCTGGAGAAGAGAGATACGGCATACGGCTGCAGCCCGTACAGATCGTACAACTCCTGGGGCGTGACGGGGGAATTCGACGCGGTCGGATCTACCAGCGCGTAGGCAAACTGACCGTTCGACTGGCTGGCGATGTCGCCAGCCACCCGCTCGACGGTCATCGGGACGTCGGCCAGCCATTCCGGCAGACTGCCAGGCGTGACGTAGACCGTCAGCTCGGCCGGCTCCTCCAACGCCGCCAGCACCGCCTCCAGGCTTTGAAAGCCGTACACCACCTTCCGGATAGAGCTGGTCAAGTCGTACTCCAGGTTGCGCAACTGCACGGTCACGTCGTCGCGTCCATATTCGATCTCAATCACGTCCTGAAAGTTGAGCACCACGTGCTGATCTCCGTAACGGATCAGGATGTCAAAATAGGCGTTGATGATCGAGGTCTCGTACCGCTCCGCGACCTGGAGGGGCAGCGGGCGAATGCCATACGTCTGGTTCGCCTCGGCCTCCAGGTCCGGGTCCTGGATCGGATCAACGATCTCTAACTGGACCATGCCCCCGGAGACGACCTCGTATTCCCGCAGCATGTCCCGGATGCGGGGGATCAAGGGCGCCAGCAGGGGATGCGTCCTCTCGCTGAAATAACCCCGGATCAACAGCGGTTCCTGCAGACCATCCAACAGATCGCGGGTAGTTTGAGAAAGGGTGTACTCTTTGTGGGCCGTGAGATCGAGCCGCAGGCCGCGCAGGGGATACATCCAGACGTTGCACACCACCAGGTTCAGCACCACCAGCAGCGTGGTCGCCATCACGCCCCACTGCTGGCGACGGGTCTGCTCCCCTGCGCTCCACTTTTTACTGTCGAGGGAGATGACGTTGAGGGCCAGGAAAACGCCCGTCAGCGTGAGGTAGTAGACCAGGTCGCGCAGGTCAATCACCCCTCGCTGGATAGACTCGAACCGACTGCCCGACCCCACCGCTCGGAGAATCTCGGCCACGCGGTCACTGGCGAAATCGGTCACGCCGCTGGATCCGACCAGGTAGAAAAGGCCACACAGCAGCACGGTCAAGATCAACGAGACCAGTTGATTATCGGTGCGGGAGGAGATAAAGAGGCCGCTGGCCGCGTAGGCCGCCGCCAGCAGGACCGCCGCCAGGTAGCCACCCACCACCGGGCCCCAGTCCAGGGGCCCCAGCCACGCGACGGTGATGGGCAGAAAGAGCGTCAGGGCCAGCGCGACGACGACCAGCGCCATCACGGCCAGGAATTTACCCAACACCAATTGGATGGACGAGACGGGCAGCGTGAGCAGGACCTCTAGCGTGCCGGACCGCTGCTCCTCGCTCCACTGGCGCATCGTCAGCGCCGCGACCAGGAATATCATCAGCACCGGCATCCAGCGAAAGAGCGGCCGCAGGTCGGCGATCCCCCGGGCGAAGAAGGTATCCACCCAGAAGAAAGAGAACAATGTCACCAACAGAAAGGCCCCCACAAAGATGAGCGCCATCAGCGAGCCAAAGTAGCCCGCCAGTTCCTTGCGTGTGATAGCGAGTATCTGTTTCATAGTCGGATCTGCACCTCGATGATCTATGCCGTGGTCGCCAACTCGTTGAACACGGTTTCCAGCGTGCGGACGTCCCGCCGCAGCTCGCGCAGCGGCCAACCCTCCCGGCGGGCCAGATCATAGATGGCCGGGCACAGGTCACTCGCTTCCGCCCCGGCTTCCTGGCGTCCGAGAATCCGGTAGGCCGGATGCCCTTCGGGCAGGCCCAGCGGTTCGACGCCGCGCACACCTCCCAGGCTGCGCAGCGCCCGCTCCACGTGATCCGGCGCGCGATCCAGCACCAGCACCGCATCCGAAGTGGCCGCCAGTTCCGTCAGTCGGGCGTCGGCCTTGATCTGGCCGCTGATCAGGATGATCACCCGGTCACAGAGGGCCTCGACCTCGGAGAGAATATGGGTCGAGAACAGGATGGTGCTGTGCTCGGCCAGGCGGCGGATCAGGCGGCGGATTTCCACGACCTGGGTCGGGTCCAGCCCGATGGTCGGCTCGTCCAAAATCAACAGCCGGGGCTGGTGCACAATCGCCTGGGCCAGTCCAACCCGCTGCCGGTAGCCCTTGCTCAACTGGCCGATGGGCCGGGTGAGGTGATCCTCCAGGCCGGCGGCGTAAATCGCCTCGGAGAGCCGGGGCATCTGCTCCTCCTCGGGAATCTGACGCAGTTCGGCGATCATCTTGAGATAGGCCTGGACCGACAATTCCGGGTACAGGGGCGCGCTCTCCGGCAGATAGCCGAGCTGGGACTGTACCTGACGGGTGTGCGTCAGCACGTCCAGCCCGTTAACGGTGACCGCGCCGCTGTCGGGCTGCAAATATCCGGTCAGGATTTTGATGCAGGTCGTTTTCCCGGCCCCATTGGGACCCAGCAGCCCGACGATCTCGCCTGGCGCGATGTGAAAACTGACTCCCCGCAGCGCTTCGATGGCGCCATACGATTTGGTCAAGTCAGATACGTCAATCATCGTTGTCTCCTATTCGCTCCGTCGCCGCCGCCAACAGAACCTGAATGCGCGGGACCATCTGAGCCGGGTTGGGGTGCAAGCCCTCCAACAGCAGCAGGTTCTCCCACAACTGTTCCATCGCCGCATCAATCACCGCGTCATCAGGCCGATTCACGACCAGGCGGGCCAGATTCTGGATCAAGGGATGGCGGCGGTTGATCTCGAGCAGTTTGGGGGGCGTGTCAACCTCCTGCCCCAAGAGACGCCGCACCCGCCGCAGATCCCGCTCGGGCCCACCCGCCGGCGAGACCAACCGACACGGGCTGTCGGTCAGCACCTTGGACGGTTTGACCTCGGTCACCTGCTCCCCCAGGACGCGCTCGAAGCGGGCCGCCAACTGGTCGAACTCGACCTGGGAGACGCTCTCCCCGGCCGCCTCTGCCTCCGCGTCCTCTTTTTCCAGCGCGGGCAGGTCCAGGTCTGGATCGTCCACGTTCTGGAAGGGCTTATCCTCGTACTCGCGGAGGCTTTGCATCACAAACCCATCCAGAGGGTCCAACAGGTAGAGTACCTCTAGACCGTGGGCCTTGAAGACGTCCAGGTGCGGACTATGGCTCACGGCCGCGCGGTCATCCCCCAGGATGTAATAGATCGCCCCCTGGTCCTCGCCCATCCGCGCCACATAGTCGGCCAACGAGATCAACTCGCCATCCGAGCGGGAGGAATGGAAGCGCAGCAGCGGCAGCAGGTCCCCCTGATCCAGCGGGTTGGTCGCCACGCCCTGCTTGATGAAGGGGCCAAACTCGCTCCAAAAGATGCTATAATCATCGGGCCGCTCCTCCGCCATCTCGCGCAGCGCTTTGAGTAACCGCCCGGTCAGCGCCTTTTGGAGCTGGCGCATTACCGCACTGCTCTGCACCGTCTCACGGGAGATATTGAGTGGGAGGTCCTCCGAATCCACCACTCCTTCCACGAAACGGAGATACTCGGGCAGCAGGTCGGTATTGTAATCCTGAATGAGGACCTTGCGGGAGTAGAGCCGCAGACCCACGTCGGTCCGCAGACGCAGGGGCCCCCGCTCGAGCTGACGGGGCACGTAAAGGATACTGCGCACGTTCACCGGCGCGTCGGCGACCAGGTGGATGTGCAGCAAAGGGGTCTGCAGGTCCAGGGTCAATTGACGGTAGAAATCCTGGTACTCTTGTTCCTCCACCATCTGGGGCTGCTGGCGCCACAGTGCCACCTGCTGGTTGACCACCTCGTCCTCCATATAGATGGGGAACGAGACGTAATCCGAGTGCTTTTTGATGACCTGCTTCAACCGCCAGGCGGATGCAAACTCGACGGCGTCCTCCTTGAGCTGGATCTCGACGACCGTGCCCCGCGTCTCCTGCGCCGCCGGGCTGAGGGTAAAGCGGCTGTCGCCGCGCGAGGTCCAATGCCAGGCCGAAGCAGCGGGCCGATACGAGCGGCTCGTCACCGTGACCTGCTCCGCCACCATAAAGACAGAGTAAAACCCCACCCCGAACTGGCCGATCATGTCGTCCGGGCGCTGTCCTTGCTCCAGTCCCTGCAAAAAGGCCATCGCCCCAGAGTGCGCAATCGTGCCCAGGTTCTCGATCAACTCCTCGCGAGTCATACCGATGCCCGTATCCGCGATGGTCAGCGTGCGAGCTTCAGCGTCGAAAGCCACCCGAATCGCCAGCTCTGCATCGGGATCGAGGACCTCGCGGTTGGTGAGCATCTCGAACTGCACCCGGTGCAGCGCATCGGAGGCGTTAGAGATCAGCTCACGCATAAAGATCTCCCGCTCGGTGTAGAGCGAGTTGGCCAGGATGTTGAGCAACTGCTGAACTTGGGCGCGAAATTCCAACGTTTCTTGATCAGTCATCTCTTCAGTCATCTCGATCTCCTCACAACCGGATTTGGACGATGGAAACACCAAGACAGTGAACCAACTTTGAATACAGCGTCCACGGTCAATATTGTACACGCATTCTATTAAAAATACATTAGAGACTCGCCTGAAAAAAGTCGATCTCACCACCGAGAGGGCAAGATTTTAAGGTAGAGCCTGAAAAATCAACCGTCTGAAGCACAAAATCGAGTTTTCTGACACATCATCCGAGGACTCTCCGCGTTCTCTGCAGTAAATAGGGCTTTTTCCAGCAGAGCCAAAAGTGCCGACGAGACATTATAACGTGTTTCCCCCCACCGTCAACCTGCCCCAATTTTTGGCCGAGATACCCACAATTGACTTTAGCGACAATCGCGGTAGAATAATCCAGTGTGCACGACGATAATGTCACTGCATAAAAACCAATTGGTTATCTGCGAACAGAAAAACGCTGCGTTTTCAACCTCTTGACTATGAAGCTAGCACCTGGGTGAGCAGCAGTTACCACAGTAACCATCCGAGGTAAAAACACTGATCGGTAAAACTCTGGGCAAGTACCGCATCGTTGAACATACTGGCAGTGGTGGTATGGCCGAGGTCTACAAGGCTTACCATCCCGGTTTAGACCGCTACGTCGCTATCAAGGTACTTCACTCATTCCTGGCCGACGAAGAGGGGTTTCTGACCCGCTTTCAGCGCGAGGCAAAGATCGTCGCTGCGTTTCGACACCCCAACATCGTCCAGGTCTATGACTTTGACTTTGATCCCGAGACGAACTCGTACTATATGGTGATGGAGTTTGTCGACGGACCCAACCTCAAGGCCATCCTACGGGACCAAACCAACCAGAACGAGGTCATGCCCCTGGAGGAGGCGGTTCGCATCGTCGTGGCAGTCGCCAGCGCGCTGCACTATGCCCACCAATATGGCATGGTACACCGGGATGTCAAACCTGCCAATATCATCCTCACCCAAAAGGGCCAAGTCATCCTCTCGGACTTTGGCATCGCCCGCATGGTCAACACCAATACCCTGACCGCCAGCGGCGCTATGGTGGGAACTCCTGCCTACATGGCCCCCGAACAGGGTATGGGGCAGGCTGGCGATGAACGGTCCGACATTTACTCTCTCGGGGTCGTGCTCTACCAATTAGCGACGAACAGACTGCCCTTTGACGCCGATACTCCCCTGGGCATTGTTCTCAAGCACATCAACACCCCTCTGACGCCTCCGACTGCCGTGCATCCCGCCATCCCCCTCAACGTCGAAACTGTGATGATGCGAGCCCTGGCCAAATCTCCCGACGACCGTTACGCGACCGCTCAGGATTTTGCCACCGACCTGGAACGGGCACTGGCCGGCGAATCCATCGCCCTGCCCAAGCCCACCTCCTCGGCAGGAGAGAGGCTGGACGCCACCATCATATCTCCCAATGAACAGTCGGCGTCCCAGGAGTGGACCGCTACAGCACCACCGGCCGGTGCTGCACTCCGTTCCTTCCCCAAGTGGCCGTTTGCCTTGGGAGGGGCGGCCGCTCTCCTCATCCTCATCACCCTCGTCCTATTTACCACCGGAATGACCGACCGCCTGGCGGCCCTCCTCTCACCATCCACACCCACGCCCACCGTCGTCCGCCCTCCCACCCTGACTCCTACCCCTGATGTGGAGGACACTATGGCTATCCTATCAACTCAGGTTGCGGCCGGCGTTGATGCCGCGCTGTCCACACGGGACGCCCTGGCGACCTATCAAGCCACTATCAACGCTCCCACCGTCACCCCCTCCCCCACTGCCACCCCCGATGGGACTGCGACGGCCCGCGCGGCCTGCACCTTTGAGATGCAATTGGTGAGTGACCGACCGGTGCTGCCAGCCATACTGACGCCGGGCCAACGGTTCATCAAGCGCTGGTCCGTCAAGAACAGCGGCACGTGCGCCTGGCCAACGGATACACAACTGGTCTTTGTCTCCGGGGATCAAACAACTGTTGTGACGGAACCAAAAATTGAGCCTCTGCGGCCGGGCGAAACCACAGAAATCCGCCTCACGCTGCAAGCGCCCGCATCCTACGCCGTGTACAACAGCGTCTGGCAGTTGGAATATGGGGAAGAGATTCGACTCGGAGAGGAACTGAACATCACCTTCCAGGTTGGTCAAACGCCGACCGTACCACCGACGGAGACTCCCACCGCCACTCCCACGCCAGAAGTCACTACCGGGCCGCTGTACGCGCCGCAAATTACACGCTACGGTATGACCTATTGGCGATTAGACGAAGATACCCAGATGTGGCACGCCAACATCACCATTGACGCGGTCGGCGGTGATGGGACTTTTACCTTCTACCTGGACGAGATCAATGAAAACAACGTCTTTGTCAACGGCTCTCAACTATCGGCTCAAAAGTGTCGCCCACTCATAGGCACATTTTACGTGCTGTCGGCCGGTCAGGTATCCAAAATGCAGTTCTGGATCCCCTATCCAGATGCAACAGCCTGCGAGTAAACCACTGGCAAAGAGCTGTTTTTCGTTCTATTCTACCCGGCCATAGAGCTTGAAATTTGGATGGGATTCTCTATCCTCTCCGCTTGACCCAACTCCAAATGCCAACGATCACTCCCAGCAGCAATACCGCGAAACTACCGCTCACGAAAACCCATTTCACCATTGTAAATACAGGCGTCAACCTATCCACCACAACTGTTTGTTGCGGATACCTGGCCATCACGATGGAGGCTGACAGGTTCTCCAAATAGTCAAACAGCGCTCCCAGCACTGGAATCAGGTTGGCACGCCGCCAACGACTCCCCACCGCACATACTCTGGCGTATATCCAGCTGATCGCAGTTCCGAGAAACGCGGTGTATATCAACGGCCATATCACGTCGAAGGTGAACCTCGCTCGAACGTATGCGGCGCGCCCTTGCTCGCCATACACGCGAGCCATGCGATATAGATCATCAACCGAGTAGTAGAACGACGTATCCGGTGACTCGGCGCTGCCAACATCCCCCTCAGTGCGAGCGGCCTGAGGGGGCAAAACCAATACAGAAAACAGCAGAAAGACGACCGTCGTGATCAGGGTTACCCAGCCAGTTGATACGTTATGCAACCAATCCGAGCCCCGTCTTCCCATCAACACCTCTGTATGGATAATCTATAGCTGGCAAGGGCGTCTTTCAACTGACTGCTATACCACCACCGAAACGATCAACCAGATGGCCAGAGCGCTGAACAGCACGGCCGTCCCCAACTTGACCTTTGCCGCGTGATCATGCATAAAACGCCCCAGCTGCATCGAAGTCGTGCCAAAGTAGACCAGCACGAAAACGGCCACCAACGGCAGGATAAACATCAGATTGTACAGCAGCAAAAACAGCATGGCCTGGGACTGCAACCCCGGCACGCTCATCACGAAAATAATCGTCGGCAGGTAAATCTGGCCGGTACATACCAACTCTAGGAGCGAAACGACGGCCCCCACCGGCAAAGCCAGCAGCGTAAACACCCGCGTACCGCTGGCCTGGCGAATCACCGCGTGAGTCCGCTTACGCAACACCTCTGGCATGACCAACGCCATATCCTTGAGTTGACCCTGTCGCGCTTTGAAATAGTCCCGCAGGCTCAGGACGGCCAGCACTATACACAGCACCGCCGTCAGCCCGATCACCCACTGCCCCAACGTCGTCAGGAAGGGCACCAGACTCAACAACCGCCACAATCCAATCCCCACCAGCACGTAAGCCAGGAACACACCCAGGGTAAACGATCCACCTACCGCCAGCACCGCCTTTCCCTTGCGGTCCATAAACGTCAGATAGGAAATGAAAAAGATTAACGTGGCAAAGGCACAGGGATTGAGACCATCAATCAGACCCGCCACCACTACCGTCATCACCTCTGGGAGTTTGACATCGTCGTCAGCAGCCGTATACTCCTCCCAGAATGGAGCGACGCCCGTGGAAGCGTACTTGTTTACCAGCGCCTCGATGTTCTGGGGGGTGATCTCTTTCTGTCCAATCAACGCATCGTCGCCGATAAACAGCGCCGGGGTGTGGATATCATCCTTCCGTCCAGCACGCTCTGCCAGCCACTGGGCCAGGTCCACTCTCTCATAGATATTCATCTCTTCTATCAACAACTGGGGATAGCGGCTGCGCACGTATTGAATATCCGACTCGGCCCGATCGCACTCCTGACACCCCACCTGGTAGAAATAGACCGCCCAGATCGAATAGGCGCCCGGATCACAAACCGCCTCATCCTCGCTACAGAGCTCTTCCCCTTCCACCCACGGTGATGTGAAACCTATCCCCAGATTTGGAGAGCCACCGCCAGCGACGGGGATCGCCTCCAGACCGGCGATATCGGGCCAAGAAGTGCCCACTCCACTCAGGCAAGTATCTATGAGACAGGGTAATTGTTCGCGAATCTCGTCCTCTCCAATCAGCACTTGCCCGCCCACCACCACTGTCGGGATACCCCGTCTCTCTGGAGATACATTGAACATCTCTTCGGCCCGCAGCAGCATTTCGTATTTGGCTGGATCGAGTTCACCTGGCCGACTTGGATCGTGAAATTGGATCATCTTGATTTGCAAGCGCTCGCTGTGCTGTTCTTGCAGCGGCAAGAGAATCTCATCAATGATGGTCATACAGTGTGCGCAATCGTCACGATAGAAAAAAACCAGGCGCACGATGGCGTCATTCTGAGCTTGTGCAGGATTCAGGCCACCGGCGAGAACCAACACCACTGCCCAACTCGCCACCACCAAGACCATCCACCATCGTCCCTTCAACTGTATCCACCTCCTCATTTCCTACAGTTCCCTCTCGATTCACGTTCTACCCAATCATTCATTATGCCACAATCCAGCGAATTGACAACCCACACGCCCAATTTAGCGCAACATTCCCCGGATGATGATATCCACCGCCTCGTCCTCATCCAAGCCCCGGGCCATCAGCGTCTCCAACTCTCTCTTGCCAACACTCCCGATAGCCGCCTCGTGAGTCACCCTGGCCTGATCGTCGCGCACGACGACGGTCGGAACGTTGCGCGCCATCGCCTCCCCGCGCACAATCTCGGTGCAGTCCATGTGCCCCACCGCCCCGGGCGCGTTCCCCTCAGCCGTGGTGTAGACGGAACTGACAGCCCGGTCGCGCACCGCCGCCCGCGTCTTGGCCAATCCCCGCGCCCCCTCACCGTTGAGTCGCACCACCTCGTGGACCACGATCTCGTCATCCCCAGAGCCATACGCCTTGGAGACCAACTCGACCACACCCCAGGCCGCCACATCCGCCTCGAACTGAATTTCCATCCGCCCCACCCGGCCATGGATCAGGTTGAACTCGACCTCCAGCCGCCCTCCTTCGTCCACCTGGGCGTGCGTGGTGGGCAGGACCTCGATCCCCCCGTGGGGACCGTGATAGTGAGCTTCGCTGTAGCGCATCGTCCCATTGGGATGGACGTGAATGCGGGCATCCATGATGTGCTTGAGATCTACTGCGTTGGGGAACGTGCAGTGAGCCAAGAAACCGATCTCCGCCCCCGCCCCGATCTCGAACACGGGCAAAATCTCTTGCACCCCCTCTTCGGCGGTCATCCCAAAGCACAGATGGACGGGATAGTCCACCTTGGTCCCGGGCGCGACGGTGATGTGAGCACGCACCCCGCGCTCCATCTCCTCAGTTTGGATGTCCACCCCTGCGATCAGATTCACTGCCAGCACCCGATTGGCGCTGATCACCGCGCTGGCGACACGCGGCATCTGCAAGACGCTCGCCTTTCCCCCGGCCTGCTCGTAGGCCCGCAACATGGCCTCAAACTCTTGGGCCCAAGCCGGATTCTGCTCCTGCAACACGGAAGGCTTGAACGGGATACCGGCGTGATTAGTCATCACACACCCCCTCGGAGACCACCCGCCGATACATACCATTCGCCTCCTCGCCCCAGGGCTGACTGCCCAGACGGTCACCGTGCGGGCGACAGCGCTGGGCAAAGTACTCCCGCACCTCGGCCGCTGTGCCGGTGTTGATGACCGCACCACCGCACATTAGCGAGGCCGTGTCTGCCACGTCCGCCATCTCCTCCCGGTGGGTGATCAAGAGCACCGCCGTGCCCTCGCGTGACATACGGCGCAGCAGGTCTGCGATTTCCTCGATCCCTAACACGTCGATCCCCGAGTCCGGCTCGTCGAGAACGGCCAGCCGGGGGCGCATCCCGTAAACAGCCGCCAACTCGATCCGCTTGCGCTCCCCGCCCGAAAGCGCACTGTCCACCGAACGGCCCATATACGCTCCCGGCGAAAGCGCCACCATCGTCAACGCCTCCTCGATCCGCTCCCGGGATGGATTCTCCATTCCCAGGGCCAGGTAATCGGCGACCGGCAACCCCTCGAACCGAGCCGGCTCCTGCCAGGCCAAGGTCAATCCCAAGCGCGCCCGCTCGGTGACCGAGCAGTGCGTAATATCCTTCCCGTCGAATAGAATGCGTCCCCGCTCGGGCAGATACCCGCTGGCTCCCATCAACGTGAGAGCCAAACTGCTCTTGCCTGAACCATTAAGCCCTAACAGAATGTGAAGCTCTCCTCGACGAACAGTCAGGTTGACCCCACGTAACACTTCCGCGCCCGGGCGCTGAACCCAGACGCCTTCCACCGTCAACAACACGTCCTCTCTCATCCTATCCCCTTTCATTCAACCACTGACGTCAAAGTATACCACAGACCAGCCTGATGTGAAGGCCCCCTCACGTTAACTAAACCGTAACGACATCGCAACCTGTATTCAACGGTTATGTGGTATAGTGATCGTATCACCATACTTTCATCATTCGCGGTGCGCCAAACTCGTCGAGCAAGGAGGAATGCCCATGACCCAAGAGACCAGGAGGCCAACGGTAAAAAGTACAGCGGCAGCAGCACTCCTGGATAGTATGCATATCGTGCGCCAAGCGCTAAAGAGACCGGATGGAATCTCCCCGGAACAACTGCGCCAACGGATCCACGAATGGCAACTCGTGATGGTGGATTTGATCGGAGGAACGGTCAAGGGCGCAGAGTTGAACACTTTGTATGAAATCATCGGCGTGCTGAATTCATCCCTCGATTTAACCAAAACCCTGAACCTGGTGATGGAATCACTGATTGAATTGACGGGCGCCGAGAGAGGCTGCTTGATGCTGCTGGACGAAGAGGGAAACATCGAGATTCGGGCAGCACAGAACTTGCAGGCAGATGTAGAGACGTTCGACAAGGAACTCAGCCACACCGTGGTCCGAGAGGCCGTGGAGCGGGGCCAACCGGTGCTGACCACCAACGCCCAACTCGATCCCCGCTTCTCCGATCAAGAAAGCGTCATCGGCTACCAACTGCGCTCCATCGTCTGCGTGCCCCTGCACGTCCGAGAACGAATCACCGGAGCCCTCTATCTGGACAATCGAATGCGGGATAACGTCTTTTCACAAGATGACCTGCCCATCCTGACAGCTTTCGCCAGCCAGGCCGCCGTCGCCATCGAGAACGCCCGCCTATACACCCTGACCGACCAGGCCCTGACCGCTCGATTGGAAGAGTTGACCGCCCTGCAGCAGATTGACCGCGAACTGAACGCCAGCCTCGAAATGGACCGCGTGCTCGACTTGACCCTGTCCTGGGCCCTGCGGACTGTAGCGGCGGAACGGGGTACATTGACGACGCTAAACCCAGACGGCACCATCGAGTCGGTGATCCAAGGCGGTGACGAACAGATGGCAGCGCCCGAAGAAGCCGTCACCCGCCAGGCCCTGAAACATACCGAGCCCTGTGTACTGGGCGGGACGCGGCTGCTGGTCCCCATCCGCTACGAGGATCGAACAGTAGCGCTGCTCGACCTGCGAAGCCACAGAGAGGCCCCGTTTCATCAAGACCAGGTCCAGTTTGCCGGCCGGCTGGCGGATCACGCCGCCGTCGCCATCGAAAACGCCCGCCTGTACAAAGAGGTCCGCCAGGCCAACCAAGCGAAATCCGACTTTATCTCTTTCGTCGCCCACGAATTACGCACCCCGATGACGTCCATCCGGGGGTATGCCGATATGCTCGCCAAGGGGATGGTGGGGCCCCTGTCACCAGATCAGGCCAAGTTCATCAAGACGATCATGAGAAACACGGAGCGGATGCAAATCCTGGTCTCTGATCTGCAGGACATTGCCAAGCTCTAAAGCCACCAGATGCGGCTGGATCTGAGAGCCATCGCTCTAACCGGTGTCCTCGAGGAAGTTCAATCCCAAGTTCGGGAACGGCTAGCAGGCCGCTCTCTGCAACTGACCGTCGAGCTGCCCAAAGATCTGCCCCAGGTTCAGGCGGACCCGATCCGCTTGACTCAGATTTTCGTCGAACTGCTGGATAACGCCTGCAAGTACACGCCCCCAGAGGGCCAAATCCTGCTCCAAGCCCAAGTCAAAGACGGTAACGTCCACTGCACGGTAGCCGATGCCGGCATCGGTATCTCGAAAGAGGATCAGGCCAATCTATTTACCAAGTTCTTTCGCTCCGACCATCCCACCGTGCGAGAGATGCCTGGCACCGGACTGGGACTGTGCGTCGTAAAGGGCCTGGTAGAACTCGGGGGTGGAGAAATCAAAATCGAAAGTCAACTCGAGGCGGGGACAACGATCACGTTCACGGTACCGATCGCCGAGGCAGAACCCGCCCAGGAACCAGCCGTGGGCTAGGCCCTAGATAGTTCAACCGCTGTACCGCTGGCGATCTGTCGAAAAGCTGTCGCATCACCCAACACCCGGCCCACGATGTTGACGGGACTCGCGGCGCGGGGTCGGGCGTCAGAGCTGGCAGGGGTTGGCCCGAAAAAGATGCAGAATGCGCTGCCCACCGGCCAATAGCCCAGTTCCCCCACCTCCACCTCGGCGCGAGCATCGGAAGCCTGTTCCACCTGTACGGGGATCTCGAAATAGATCTCGTCTCCCCAGGTATTCGCCCACCCGACGATGGGCAGTGACTCCCAAATCTCGCGCGCCGTAAGGCTGTCGTTCAGCTCGGCCTCGACCGTCACAGGGCCAGCCGTGATGACGATTCGATGAGCCATGCAACACCTCCTACGATATGCCTTCTTCAATCAACTCGCGGGGAGTAAGGGTCAGCAATTCACATCCATCTGGACGCACGACGACGGTGTCCTCTAACTTGACCATAGTACCCTGCTCCAGCGCATTGACTTCGATCTCGATCGCCAACACCATACCGGCCCGCAGTCTCACGTCATCGCGCGGCCAGATCACCGGCGGCTCGTCCAGCTCCAGCCCGATGCCATGTCCAATAAATCCAGGCAGCGCCAGACTGCCAGGGGCAAAGTGGGGCGGCGCTCCCTGCTCCACCACCGCCTCGGCCGCCTGGTACAGATCGGCGATCGGCACGCCGGGCCGCAGGGCTTCAAAGACCGCGTCCTCGGTCGCTCGCGCCACACCGAAAAGCGCTCGCTGTGCCTCCGTCGCCCGCCCCACGACAAAGGTGCGGGATTCGTCGGCGGTGTAACCGTCATAGGTCGAGCCAATGTCCACGACTACCAGATCCCCATCTTGAAGTATGCGGCGCGACGGGCCGTAAGGCATCGCCGGGCTCAGCCCTGCGCCGGTCACCACCAATCCATGACCACCACGCACGGTCAAGTACTCGCCGCTGACCAGCAGCACACCGCCCCCGCGCGCTTCGGGGTAGCGCAGCGGCTGGAATCCCTCGTGGCCGGCCCGCCGCATCGCCGCCTCGACCTCAGCCGCCAGCGCCAATTCACTCTCCCCCGGCGCAACAGCTCGCTCGGCGGCCCCGTGCCCTGCATCTGCCACGGCGCTGGCCCGCCTGGTAGCCGCGATCTCGTCCTCGTCCTTGACCATACGTTGGTCCAGCACTAATGGCGAGACATCGGACAGGGTCCAATCGGGGAACACCTCCACCAATCGGTGGTACAATTGAGCCGGGACCAGGTCCAACTCGGTGCCCAGCACACGACCGGTCAGGCCAAGCTCATCCACGACCTGGGCGACGCTGGTAAAGCCTCGCATCGGCTCGACGTGATCCACCGTCGCCTCCTGACGAGCCAGCTCGAGCCCGCGCCGCACGAACAACACCGCTCCCGGCCCGGTCCGAGACCGCCCCGCGTGCAGATAGACGAGCAGTGCGGCCGGGCGAACGGTCCCGGCATAGTAAAAGACGTCACGGTGATGGAGCAACAGCGCAGCCTCTATCCCGGCCTCGTCCATCCGCGCGCATAAATCAGCCAATCTCGCGTTCGTCGTCGGCCTCCTTTATCCCCCTGCAATCAGGTGAATCACGTGAACTTGGGCCCCGTCGGGAATGACACGCGTATCGTATTCCTCAGGCAAGATCACCTCTCCATCAATTTTGACAATGATGTGAGCAAAGGTATACCGACACCGCTCCAGCAGATCAGAGACCGTCAGCCCGTCCTGCCACTCGATCTCGTCCCGATTGTTGACGCGGATCAACTCCCCGCCTCCTCTTTTTAGGTGCGACGCACTTGCTCACATGCATTGAATAAAGTGCGTCGCACCTTGCTAAAGGACGTCAGTCACCTGACTGATTAGAGATGTTTCTGGACGACGGCTACAACATCGGGGAAATCAATCCCCAGCCGCTTCAACGTCTCGACTTTGGGAACGGCGTTCTTCGTCCAACCGCGCCGCTCGTAGACGGCATCCTTCAACTTTTCGTACTGTCCCTCGCGGTATTCCCGCAGCGCCGCCACCTTTTCCTCCGTGGACATTTTCGCCGGGTCCAGGCCCAAGACCTCTTGCAACTGCTTGTCATATCGCTCGGTCCGCGACTCGTACTCCTCGACCGTCACCGGGCCCTGGGAACGGTAGGGGACGTCGTCGTGATCCCGCAGGCCGTACCCCAACCGGATGTTGAACACCCGCTGGAAATTGTAGACCGCCTCGGACATGGTAATGAGGTCCTCTTTGGCAATCTCCCGCCCGGTCACGCCGGAGAACAGGTCCACATAATTCTGGACGTGTTCGGGAATCTTGGCCGGCTCATCGGTGTACTTGTTGTCGGGCGGGGATATGTCGTTCCAGGGCAGCTTGCAAAAACCGCACAACCCGAACCAGGTGCGGAACATTGGAAAATAGTGCAGCGCCTCGGCCTTGTCATCGAACGTCGGCAGCAGATTGCTCACCTGGTCCATAAAAATGAGCCACGCCTCGTCGTGCTGCGGTCCCTTGTTGGTCAGACCATAGCCGCCCTGTTGAGCCAGGGACTCTTTGGTGACGTACTCGGAATACTCTAGCCCCTTGGCCTCCATCCCGATATCGTTGAGGAAATCGGCGTCGGCCCCATACTCCCGGACAAAGTATTCCTTCATTCTGCGGATGCCCTGCCCGGCGATCTTGCCAAACCCCTCGTCCTGTCCCATCTGGTGCAGCAACTCGATGGCTGCGTCGGCGTTGCCAAAGCGCAGTTCCAACCCGCCGGTCTTTTCCCGGTCCAGCACACCGGCCTCGTAACACTCCATCACAAAGGCGGTCCCTGTTCCAAAGGAGATGGTGTCTATGCCATAGGTATCACAATAAAAGTTGATCTCCAGGATGGGCTCTGGATCAAAGATGCCGCAGTTGGAGCCGACCCCGGCGATGGTCTCGTACTCGGGCCCATCCACGATCACTACTTCCCCCTGGTATGGGCCAGTGCGAACGGTGTAACCATCCACTGCATGGGCGCAGGCCAGGGTGCAGCCGTACCAACAACCGTCGGGCAGCCCCTGGGTAAAGTAATCTTCCCACACCTCGCGCTTGATCTTGGGAGAATCGGGGTGAGAACCGAACCGGAAATTGTGGACCGGCAGCAGATCATAATCATTCATAATCTGGACCAGGTAGGATGTGCCCGTCACGCGCATCTTGCACTGCTCGTTGTCATAGCCGTGGATCTCTTTGTGCAGCCGGATGCCGGCGCGGGAGATACGAGCCGGGTCAGCCGGCGCGTTCGAATCCCCTCTCACCGGATCGCTCTTGACCACCACAGCCTTGATCCGCTTGTCGCGAAAGACGGTGCCGATCCCCCCTCGCCCGGCCTGCTTGAAGCGCGGCGCCTGCCGCTTGCGGTCGTAGAGGCTGAAATTGAGGCATCCCATACGGGTATGTTCCGCCCCGGTTCCGGCCGAGATGACCGACATATAATACCGATCCTCCTCGCTCTCCGCCATATCATTGATCAGCCAATGCCCCACCAGGTGGGTGTCTACCGGCACATCGGGCGCCTCCTCGATGGTGATGCGCCCGGTCGAGCCGTCAATCACGACGATCACCTCTTTCTCCGCCTTGCCCTGAATCTCTAGGGCATCCCATCCGGCAAACTTGAGCAGCGGCCCAAAATGCCCCCCCACGTTGCTATCTACTACCACATTCGTCAGGGGTGAGATGGAGACGACCAACGACTTGCCCGCACCTGGATACTGGGTGGTGCCGCCGCAGGGGCCAGAGGAGACGACAATCTCGTTCTCCGGATCGTCCCACCGGGTCTCGTCCTTGACGCCATGCCACAGTAACCACAGTCCAAATCCCCGGCCGCCGATGAACTTGTCCTTCATCACGTCGGTGACCGGTTTGGCCGCGATGGTATGCTCGGAGACGTTCACGTACAACGTCTGGCCCGTGTAGCCCTTCTCTACAGAGGCCGGCTCGTAGGTGTATTCCGCCAGTACACGACGGGTAGTTTTTGTCTGCTTGGACATGGTTATCTCCTTATATCTGAAGGCCAGGAGCGCTGGGCGTTTCGACCTCTACAATGGCCAGCGCCTCGGCGGGACACTCGTCAGCACATTTGCCACAAGCGATGCACTTGAACGGCTCGACCTGATCGCGGTGATACCGCATCGCCAGGTACGGGCAAAAGCCCACGCAGGACAGACACCCCACACACAGCTTCTTTTTCAATCGGATGATACCCCGTTTATCCCGTGACAAGGCTCCCGTAGGGCAAACCTCAATGCACTCGCCACACTGAACGCAGTAATTGGCACTGAGCCCTCCCTCACCATCGTCGTGGATGCGAATGTTGGACTTGGTCGCGTCGTTGACTTTGTGCCACGTCTCCGAGCACACTTCCTCACAGATGTAGCAGCCCACACAGAGTTCTGGATCGTAAGACAAGACTTTCATACTATTCCCTCTCTCCCTAAACTATCGTGTCACACTAATCTTGCACCAGTCAAAACCGCGTCCAGGCTATTGTATCATACCTGAAAAGAATTCCCAGTTCCAAATTTCACCCGATTTTAGGGCAGGTTGTCACATCGTATCGGCGTCGAGCACCGGGTGAATACGACAGGCTGGGACCCCGTGGAACCACGAGGCCCCAGCCTCTGGAACAGCAGCGCTCCAATCCGTTCTCCCCGAACGTGATCAGGCCGCCCTA
>DSDT01000396.1 GCA_011048615.1 Chloroflexota bacterium
CCCCACCGCTGGCTACCCCGCTGCCCGAGCCCACGAACCCCTTTACCTACGGCCTCTCCTTCACCGGACGGCCGCTGTGGGCTTACCGGCTGGGCGACGGACCCTCGGCGCGGGCCATTGTCGGGGGCATCCACGGCGGGTACGAGGGGGACACCGTCACGCTGGTCCGGCGCATGCTCCACTACCTCCAAGCCCGGCCCGACCTGATCCCCGCCGACGTGACCCTCTACGTCATCCCCTGCGCCAACCCCGACGGGTACGCCGCCGGCAGCGACGTCGAGACCGGCCGCGTGAACGGCCGCGGCGTGGACCTGAACCGGAACTGGGACTATCACTGGCAGATGACTGCCACCCACGGCACCCGGCCTGTCTTTGCCGGCAGCGAACCCTTCTCCGAGCCGGAGACGCGGGCGCTGCGGGATCTGTTCGCCGAGCGGGGGATCGAGGCGACCATCTTTTACCACAGCGCCTTGGGGAGCATCTTTTCCGGGGCCGACCGCTCCCGTGCGGCGACGTTCGAGCTGGCCGAGATGATGGCTCAGGCGACGGGGTACCCCCACGCGCCAGAGGGGATAAGGGGGCAGATCACCACCGGCGACGCGGTGGACTATTTATCCACAGTAGGCGTGGCGGCCATCGAAATCGAACTGACCACCCACGAGGGGATTGATTGGGAGCGGAATTGGCGCGGTCTGCGGGCCTTTCTCGATTGGGACGTGCCGGTCTACTCCTCGCCGTCCTCGTCCTCTTCGTCCAGCTCCATATCGAACAGCACATCCAGCAGTTGATCCTCCAACGCCGTCAGGCGTGGGACGTCCCCGGCCGACCGGGCCTCCTGGATATCGTTCATCAACCGCTGCAGCCGGTTGTGTTCCTCTGGATCGAGGCCGTTTCCGTCCATCAATCGCTTGGCCCGCTCCACCAGGGCCGAGGTCTCGTCGGGAAAGTCGAACGCCTCCTCCACCCGCGACTGGGCCGCCAGGATCTCGGTCTCGCTCAACCGGGCCGTCGTCGCCTCCACCGTGATCTCTTTCTGATGGCCCGTGTGACGGTCCCGGGCCGTCACCTTGAGGATGCCGTTGACGTCAAAGTCGAACCGCACGGTGACCCTGGCCAGTTCGCCGGGGTATTCTGGTTTCAGACCTGTCACCTTGAAACTGCCCAGCAGCTTGTTCTCCGACGCGATTTCGCTCTCGCCCTGGTAGACCTTGACCTCGACGGTGTCTTGCTCCGGATGGATCGTGCTATAGATCTCCTCCTTGGTCACCGGGATGGTGGTGTTGCGGCGGATCAGCACATTGTACCGGTCGGTGATGAGCCGCCCCAGCCGCACTTGGGCCACTTCGATCCCCAGCGAGTGCGGGGTCACGTCCACCAGGATGGCGTCTATCGGCTGACCGGCGATGATGGCGGCCTGCACGCTGGCGCCCAGCGCAACCGCCTCCTCCGGGTTGATGGACATGTGCGGCTCGATGTCCAAATAGTTGGCGATCAATTCCCACACCGCCGGGATGCGGGTCGAGCCTCCGACCAGCAGCACCTGGCTGATCTCTTCCGCGTCCACCTGGCTGTCCTCCAGCACCTGGGCGACCGAGTCCAGGGTTTGCTCCAACAGGTCGCCGATCGCCTCCAGGAACTCGTGACGGCTGATCTCGTACTCCAGGTGGAGGGGGACGCCTCCCTTCTCTGCCACATACTCTTCCTTGATCCAGGCAAAGGGATGGGCAGAGAGGGTGATCTTGGCCTGTTCGGACGCCCGAATCAGCCGCGCCCAGGCGCGCCGGTCCTCCTGCAGGTTGATGCCATGCTGCTCCTCGAACTGCTTGGCCACCCGCGCGGCCAGGAGCAGGTCGAAGTCGTCGCCGCCCAGGCGGGTGTTGCCATGGCTGGCGCGGACTTCGACGACGCCGCCCATCAACTCGACCAGCGAGACGTCGAATGTGCCCCCGCCCAAGTCATAGACCAGCACCATCTGGTCCTCGGCCATGTTGAGGCCATAGGCCAGGGCGGCCGCCGTCGGCTCGTTGATGATGCGGCGCACGTTGAACCCGGCGATCTGACCGGCGTCGCGGGTGGCCTGACGGGCGGCATCGGCAAAGTAGGCCGGCACAGTGATGACGGCGTCAGAGACTGGCTGTCCCAGGTTCTGCTCGGCGATAGATTTGAGCTCTCGCAGAATAAAGGCCGAGATTTCCTGCGGGCTGAACGTCCGGTCGCCCAGTTGGACCAGCAGGTCGCTGCCCATCTCTCGCTTGATGGAGCGGACGGTGTTCTCCGGGTAGAGCACGTACTGGTTGCGGGCCGGCGTACCGACCAGCCATTGGCCAGTGGGTGAGCGCCCCACGACCGAGGGGATGATCCGCTCTTCCCCGTGGGGCAGCATCTCGGGCGCGCCGTTCTTGACGATGGCGACGCCAGAATTGGTGGTTCCTAAATCAATACCTACGATCACGGTTCTTTCTCTCCTTGCATCTAGTTTAGCCGCCGAGGTGCTGGGAACGCCAAGTCAATGATGGCCGTCTCTGTGCCCTCTGCGTCTCTGCAGTCAATAGTTCCTCAAGCTGAACGCGCCTCGGAAGGCCGGTGGACGATCACCTCGGCGTAGCGCAGCACCCCGTTGGCGGTACGATAGCCGCGCCGCTCCTCCGCCACGATGGTCCCGGCCGGGCCTGACCCCTCGGAGGAGGTGCCGACGGCCACGTGGAGGTAGGGATCGAAGGGCTGCCCGACGGTGAGGATGGGGCTCACGCCCCCGGCCTCCAGGATCGCCAGCAACCGCTCCCGCACCAGTCGCAGCCCCTCCAGCCAACCGGCCAACACCGCCCGGTCGGCTGGCGAGACCAGGACCGCCTGGCGGGGTGTGATGGTGGTCGCGCTGCTCGCCCGGTCGCGGACCTGCAAATAGCGCCGCCCACTGGTGATGGCATTCTCCAACCCATCCAGCGCCGGCAGCACCGCCTCCAACAGCTCCATCTCCCGCCGGGCCACCCGTTCTGCAGACACCGTCTCCACCAGTTGGTCGCGCTGCTCCTGGAGCGTTTCCAGGCCAGTGATGGCCTTTTCCCACTGGGCGGTTTGATCCTCGGCCAGGGCGTTCGCCTTGAACTGGGCCTTGCCCAATTGGCGGACCTGCTGCCCGAGGTCCTCCAGTGCAGCGTCTGGCCGGGCGCTCTGATCCAGGGCTGTCTCGACCTCGCGTTCCAGTTGGGTCAGTAGGGTGGATAGTGTCACCCAGACCTGTCTTCGTTCGCTCATAACTTGACCGATCTGTAATCCGTCTTGAAATCGGTGCGCCCCAGGTCGCCATATTCTTGCAGCAGCCGCCACACATCCTCAGCGTGGACCTCCATGTCGATCTTGCCCTGCCGCTTGCGCGGCGACCAGGGGTAGGGGGGGTGGAAGAGGAACAGGTCGGTCTCCGCCTTGACGTCGGCGGTGCGCAGCTTTTCGTAGGCTCTCCGGATCAGTTTGAAGGTGTCCGGGTGTTCCTCCGGCGGGTACTGCCGCACCAAGTCAAAGTAAGCCCGCTTGATCTCGCGAGGCGTCGCACCCCGCACCAGGCCCAGCACCGCATAGGGATCGCCGCTGGATAGGTTCGGCGTCAGTCCTGGTCGGCGGGCCGATTCTGGGCCGGGTTCCGGGTTAGAAGTAGTCATCGTCTTCCCAATCCTCGTCATCCCACTCGTCGCCCCAGAAATCTGAGGGGCCGCCAAACGCTTCTGGGCCAAGGCGCGCTATCAGTTCCCTGAGGCCGGGAGGGATGCTCATAATCATGCGGGCCATTTCTATCCGTTCGGCCAGTTCTGTGTCTCCGGTCTGACGGGCAATTTTCTTCGCCTCCCGCCAGTGTTTTTCCGCTGTCCTGTCATCGTTGTCTTTCAGCGCCAGCAGGCCCAGCAGGAGGTAGGCCTGCCCAGGGGCCTGGCCTGCTGCGATGGCCCGCTCCAGATATTCTTGTCCGAGGGCGATCTCGCTGGCTGCCGTCGCCATTTCGCCGATGACGATCAGGATGGGCACGTCGGCGGGCGCTCGGGCAACGACACGTTCCAGCCAAGGGGAGACCACGTCCCCGGTATAGTCCTGGATGCAGTATGCGGCCTGGGCCAGGTAGAACTCGTAGGGCACCACGTCCAGCGCGGCCTCTGCCAGCTCCACCGTCTCCCAGGCCCGGTCCGGGTCATCCGCGTCGAACCAGGCGTGGATGATCTCCTGGTAGACGTTCAAGTCGGTCGGGTCGAGGGCCAGCGCCTCGTCGAAGCGCGTCAGCGCCTCATCATTGTCGCCCATCACCAGGAGACAGTGTCCCAGGGCGGCCAGCAGCGGTCCATTCTTGGGCTGGTATTCCAGGGCCGAGTGGTAATGGCTCAGGGCATCGGCATAGCGGTGCCACGAGAGCCAATATTCGGCCTCGTTTTGGTAGTACTCGGCCAACAACTGGCGGGCGATGGCATTGTCCGGTTCGAGCTCGAGGACCCGTTCCCAATACGAGATCGGACTGTCCCAGTACCACCACCGTCCGCCGGCTGCGATCACCTCTCCCATCCGTAGCAGGGCCGGGATGTTGTTCGGCTCTCGGTCCAGGATGCGCCGCAGTTCGTTCTCCGCTGCCTGGAGCTGACCGTTGGCGAGCAGCGTCTCTGCCAGGGCCAGGCGGGTCTCGACGTGCTCGGGGTTGTACTTGACGGCGTGCCGGTAGACCCCAACTGCTTCGTCGTATTCGCCGGCCTTGGTGTACGCTTGGGCCGCCCGGCTCCACAACTGGGCCACGATGTCGTCGGTGATGCTGTCGGGGTGGTCGTCCCGCCGGGGGCGGCGGCGCAGCGCCTCGCGCCACCGTTCGGCGGCAGCGATGAACTCTTCGGCCCGCTCGTGGGTCAGCGCCAGATTGTAGGCTAATCGGAACCCACCCCCGCCGATCTCGTCGGCCGCCTCCCAATGATGGTGGGCCAGATCCCATGTCCCATTGTTAGCCGCCTGGTAGGCCAATCGTTGATGGGCTTGAGAGATCAACTCCTCCAGGCTGGGGCTGGCCCCGTACCGCCACGCCTCTCGCGCGGCGGAGAGGGCCTCCTCGACCTCGTCCGCCAGCAGCAGGTCCTCGGCCCGGCGGTGATGGGCCTCTTGCAGGTTATCTCTCAGGCGCGGCAGCTGCAGGCCGGCTGCGTGGGCCTCGATCCACAACCGACAGGCCTCCTCCCAATCCCCCCGCTGTGCGGCTAGCACTCCTGCATAGTACTGGGCCAGTCGCCGCTCGGCCGGCTCGGATGAATCCGTCAGGACTGCGTCGAGGAGGGTTTGGGCCTGCCCCTGCTCCCCGGCGTCCAGCGCCGCGATGGCTCGCCATACCGGCGGCGCATCAGGAGACGGGGTGTAGGGCCGGCGGCGAAAGGTCTGGGCCTGGGTCAACAGGGTCTGTTCCTGGGCCGTCAGCTCTGACCAGACGGGGTGGGTCGCGGGGTCGTCGCCGCGTTGGAGGATGGACAGCGCCAGGGGATAGGCCGCTCGCCGGGCGAATTGGGTGTCGCTCTTGCACACCCTCACGTACAGGCGACCAGCCTCGTGCAGGTCTCCCAGGTGATGCGCAGCCAGGCCGGCGTGGTAGGCGTAGCATGGATTGTCCGGCTGCAGCGTAAAGGCTCGCTTCAGATCGGTCAGGCCGGCCGACGGAGCGGCGGGTTGGCCGTACAGCTGCTTCAGTCCACGCCGAAAGTAGACCTCTGCCAGGGCGGTGGTCAGCTTTTCGTCGTGGGCTTGGCCCAGCACCCGCTCCCACGTTTCGATCGCCTGGTCATAGTCCCCCCGTCTGAAGGCAGTCAGGCCGTTCTTTTGCAACGCGGCGATGCTCTGCTTTCGTTGTCTGGATCGTGTAGCGCTTTTTTTTCTGCGTCTTGCCATAGGACCTTCTTTTCGCTGGTCGCTTGCTGTTGAACAGGCCAATTATAATACGTTTGGGCAAACTGGCAACATTACATCAACCGCCGATTCAATCGCTGGCCGCTTCCACTACCTGCCGAATGGCCTCCACCACCAGGTCGGGCTGCTGCATGTGGACCAAGTGGTCGCTCCGCTCGGCGATGACGAAGACGCCCTGGGGCAGGCTCTCGGCCAGTTCGGTCTGGAGGCGGCGCCAGGCTTCTTCCTGCGCCGGGTCCGCGTCGGGGCCGTCCTGTTCCTCCAGCAGGCGGCGGGCGATGACGACGTAGGGCCGGTCGGGATCGGCCCCGGCGGCCTGGACCTGGCGGGTGCTCTGCTCAAAGGTCTCTAGCTCGGCCACGACGGTCTCATAGTACAGGGTGCGCAGGAATGCGATGGCCAGGATGTCGTCATGGAGGTGGAGGGGATAATCCCGCAAAAAGGTCAGCGGTTCGGTGCCCGCCAGTTGGACGAACAGGCGCAGGGCTCCGGAGCGCGACAATATCGCCACGGTGCGGAACAGGAGTACCTCGCCCCGGTCGCCCTCCCACTGAGCCGCGAAGGCTGGGTCGTCGTACACGTTCTCTGGCGTCGCATCCACCAGCACGACGCCCACGATCTGCTCGGGGTGCTGCTTGGCATAGAGCCGGGCGTTCAGCCCACCGAAGGAGTGGCCTACCAACACGTAAGGTGACGGCACGTCGGCGCCGGTCAGCAGGGTTTGCAGGTCTGCCACGACGTGCTGGCTGTCGCGCGGCATGGGACCGGGGTCGCTCCAGGCATATCCCGCCCGGTCGTAGGAGCAGACGCGCGCGAACTCGGCCACTTGCGGCTGAACCCACACCCAATCGTGGGAATAGCCGCCCAATCCGGCGTCCAGAATCACGGTGGGGGCGTCCTCGGCCTCGGCGAGCGCGCCAGTGCAGTAGAGGTGCAGCCGATGTCGGCCCACGTCTACCATCTGGTCAGGGGGTGGGTGCTGCCGCCGGTCGCGGGCCTCGCCGATGGATTGGTAGGTCACGCCGACGACGGTCAGGAGCAGGCTCAGCCCCAGGAGGCTGACGAGGAACCCGAGGGGGCATCCCAGACAGCCGCAGCCCAGGAGGAGGGGCTTTTTGTTGCAGCCAACTCTGCGAACGGCGGCGCTCATTGGAAGGAAAAGTGCTCTTCGAAGCGGACGGTGTACCCGAGGGGGGTATAGTCGCCGGTGATGGGGTCCAGTTCGTACTCGCCGGCGTATTCACCTCGCGCAATGCGGGTCAGCGCTTCTACCAAGATGTCTACCTCTGCCGCGGTGTTGTAGATGCCCAGGCTGGCCCGTACCGCGCCAGGGATGTGGGAGCGGTCGCCGCGCTCAATGCCCGCCTGGTAGCGGGCGATCTCTTCTGGCGGGACGTTCAGCAGGCGGAGCATGTAGGGGTGGGCGCAGAAGCAGCCGTGGCGCACGCCGATCCCGTGCTCGTAGGCCAGGATGGCGGCCACCAGTGCGTGGGGCGTGTTCTCCAGCACAAAGCTGATGACCCCCAACCGGTCCGCGACGCGCTCCGGGTCTCCGCCCCCCAGCAGGTGCAGTCCGGGGACCTGGTGCAGCCGGCGCAGCGCGTAGGTCGTCAGGGTTTGCTCGTGGTCCACGATAAAAGACCAGCCGATCTCTTGCAGCGTTGCGGCCGCCACGGCCAGTGCGACGGCTCCCACCACGTTGGGCGAACCGGCCTCGTCCCGCTCTGGTGGGGCGGTCCAGACTGTCCGTTCCAGGGTTACAATGTCTATTGTCCCGCCCCCGACCATTTTGGGTTCTCCCTGGGCGAAAAAGTCGCGCGCTCCGATCAGCGCGCCGCTGCCGAAGGGGGCATACATCTTGTGGGCCGAGAGGGCCAGGAAATCAATCCGCTCAGGATCGCCGGGCGCTCCCATCGAGATGGGGCGATGGGCGGCCAGTTGAGCTCCGTCCACCAGGATGAGCGCCCCGAACCGGTGGGCGATCTCGGCCAGCCGCTGGATGGGAGGGACGTAGCCGGTGACGTTGGAGGCTCCACTCACCGCCACCAGTTTCACATGGCCGTTATACTGCTCCAGTTTGCGCACCAGGTCCTCTTCGTCCAGTCGTCCATCCGGCGTGACGGCCACGTAATCCAGCAGCTCGTCGCCATCGGCCCGCCAGGGCAGCAGGTTGGAGTGGTGCTCCATCACCGAAGTGAGCACCCGCTCGTCCCGGGCCCGGAAGCGGTGGGCCAGTTGGTTCAGGCTCTCGGTCGTGTTCTTGCCAAAGATGACCGTGTCGTGCTGGGGGTCGGCGCCTACGAATTGGAGCACGATGTGGCGGGCTTGTTCGTAGGCCCAGGTGGATAATTGGGATTTGAAGCCGGTGCCCCGGTGGACACTGGAATACCAGGCCAGAAATTCGTTCACCCGTCGCTGGACCGGCTGGAGAGCTGGGGTGCTGGCGGCGTTGTCCAGCGAGATGTAGGGATGGAGCTGACCATTCAGCAGGGGGACTTGACTTGTCAGTCCTACAATCTGTTGGCGGATGGTCTCGAGGTTCCAAGAGGATGGGACTTGCGACGATTGGGCAGGCATCAGCAACTCCTTTTGTTGGGGTGAGGTGAAAGCATAGCAAACCTAAGACAGAAGTCAACCATTGGACGGTGGAGATTATAACAGTTCTCTCAGATTTTCCCAGATGATATAGCCGCCGGCGGTCAACACGGTCAGAACGACGATCAGCCAAAAGAACTCGAACAGCAGCACCAGGGCGGCGACGACGGCGAGTCCGATGGTCACGCTGGCGATGAGGCGCGAGAGTTGGCCTCGAAAGCCGGACTCGATAAAGACGATCAGGGATACCAGCGCGACCAGCCCCGAGATCAAGTGCTGCCGGGCGAACAGCGCCAGGCCGACAAAGCCGACCATCATCAGGCCGATGCTGAGGGCGGCCCAGACCTCGGCCCAGCGGCTGAGGCGCAGTTCGTCGTCGGAGGCGGGGCAGTGAGCCCGGCGGATGTGGGCCCGCGGCGGGCCAGATTCCCCGGCCTCGATCCGGGCGTTGTACAGGGCGATGGCCTCCGACAGGGCGGCCTCCGAGGCGACGTGGGCGCGCAGGTGGTCAATTTCGGCCGACAGGGCCGCGATTTTCTCTTGGTGGGCCACGTGCTGCTGGTGGAGATGAGGATAGTCCTGCATTGCCGCCGCCTCCACCCCCAGGCCGACCAGGAGCTGGCTTTTCTGGGCAATGGTCTCGACCAATTCGGCGCGGCGGCTTGCCAGCGTTTCTTGCTGCTTGCGTAGATGGGCCGGGACGCGGTGGGGGGGCGGCACTTTATCCAGACCGGCCCAACCCAGCGGATCGTACCATGCGCGGCGTATCGTTCCATCTCGATTGTACAGTGGTCCGGCAGGGGCATTTTCCCCGGAGATGGGGTCACGGGCGTACAGCCCCCACAGCCCGCGATAGTTCAAGGCCCAGGCGGGCACAGGGTTCAACAGGCGCGGATCACCCCATTCCTGGTCCTGGCCCGGTCCGATGGACAGGCCATCGCCGCGCGCATAGTCCACAAAGGGGATGCGAAAGATGTTGAACTCGGATTGGTGGGTTGGAGGCTCGTGGGCGTCTTGACCTTGGGACCAGGTTTGGCGCAGCGTCTTTCCCCACCGCTCGGTCAGGCGGGCTACCGGGGAGAGGAAGCTCAATTCCAGTTCGGGCAGGTACTCACCGGGGGCGTAGTAACTGGCGTGGGATCCGGCCCCGGCATAGATCACCGGATGCTGGCCCACCTTTTCCAACTCGGGATCGTCCCACCGGCGGCGCAGGTCATCGCCGGCAAAGTCGTGGGAGGCATAGGCGACCCATGCGGGTTGGACCTCTCCTGCGTCGGGCTGGTAGCAGTAGATGCATATCATTTCCCAGTCAGCTTCGTGATCGTTGACGCCAAAAAAGCCCGAGCGCCAGTTGTTGAAGGGGTAAAAGAACCAGTATTGGAGCACGATCCAGTCGTCTCGCCGCAGGACGCGCCCATAATAGCAGTACTGGGTGCTGTTGTCGAGGAGGCGCTCGTACTCGAGGATGGCCGCGGCCGCCGTATCGCCCGGCACGCGTCCCCGGGCCAGCAGCGTGAGGGAGAACAGGGCGTCTACCAGGCGGGAGGCGTACCCGACGCGGGCCAGCCGCCCACGGCCGGCCCGGAAGGCATCATGGGAATCTCGGTGGATGAGGCCTTGTTTCACGTGTTCTTGCAGTTGGTAGGCTGCAAGCTGGGCGATGTTGAGCGGTTCGATAAACTTGAGGAAATAGATAGCGTCGGAACCGTCGGCCCGGGATTGGGCCAATTTCTCCAGTGTCAGTTCCCCCTCGGGGACCAGGCATTCGGGTTCCTGGTTCGGTTGCTGGACCCACAGGCTGGAAGCGCCTACATAGGGCCGTACATCCATGGGAAAGAATTGCTCGCCCCGAGTGTAGCGGATCACCGGTTCAAAGCGTCGGAGCAAGGCCGAGTTCGTGTCCGCGGTCATTCGGTTTCTCCTTGGCATTTGGCTGGCTGGCTTTCTCGCTCGATCTGGGACTTGAAAGCTCCTCGTACTTCGTAATAGTTCAGGTAGAGCACCATACCGATGGCATAGATCATGATGACATAGATATAGATTGGTCTTCCGCCCAGGTAGAGGACCAGGGCGATGAGCAGACACAATCCTTGGAGCAGCATAGCGTACGTCCAGACGTTGCGCCGCATGCGTAGAAATCCGAAGGCAGTGACGATGGCCAGGACGGACAGCGCAAGGTAAATCAGCCCGATGTGCACAAAAGTTCCAGAAGCCATCTTGAGGGGCAGTTCCTTGCCCCCCCACGACAGCGAGACGATCCACCACTTTTGGAGGCGCTCGGGCAGGATCTCGATCAGGATCTTGATCACCTGCTGCGTTCTGTTCCATTTGAGCAACTCTGGCAGTAGCCCTTGTTCCAGTGCGTACTCGACGGCGACGTGCATACTGCCCAGGGCAAAAAGTCCCGCCGCTTGCAGGAGCAGCAGCAATCCGACGGCTTTCACGGGCCACGGTTGCCGGGGGCGGGGATCGGTGGGTAGACTTGCATCCGCTTTTGTCTTGCCAGTTTCTGTCATGTGCGTATTCCTTCTGGTTGTGGGTCGAAGCGCCCATCGCGTGCGAGTGGCCCCCCCATTGTATCACGGCTTTGCCGTTCCCCCAAGTTGCCCTTGCTTTCTCTTTATGGTATCATCCTGGGTAGCATGATAATCACCGCCATATCTTGTTGCTTCTCTGTTCAGAGCCACGCGAGTCGGTGTTTGTCTGCGCCCTGAAAGATTTCAGGCAGGAGGAAGGGATGGATAATTTATCTGAGGCCGCTCAATCCGCCGACATCTTGATTGTTGATGACAACCGTGCCAGTCTCGCCTTGTTGAATCAGGTGTTGTCTGAGCGGGGGTATCGTGTGCGGATCAGCCATAATGGTCGGATGGCATTGGAATTGGTGGAAGCCCAACTGCCGGATTTGATTCTGCTGGATATCATGATGCCGGATATGAATGGTTACCAGGTCTGCGCTGCGCTCAAGGCCGACGAGCGCACCCAGGACATTCCCATCATTTTTATCAGCGCGGCGACCGAGATATTTGACAAGGTAAAGGCTTTTTCTGCCGGGGGAGTGGATTACATTACCAAGCCGTTCCAGGTAGCAGAGGTTCTGGCCCGCGTCAAGACTCACCTGGCGTTGAGAAACTTTCAGGCGAGACTGGAGGAGCAAAACGCCCAGCTTCGACAGATCATTACCGAGTACCAACAAGCCGAACAGATGCTGCGCCAGTATACCGAGCGCTTGAAGACGATGCACGAAATAGATCAGGCCATCTTGGCTGGTCGGTCACCGGAACACATCGCCGTCGCTGCTGTTGGGTGGATTCGCCATTTGATGCCCTGTCAACGAGCGGCCGTCGTGGAGATCACCGCCGATGGTCAGATCAACCGCTTGGCCGCAGAATCGAGCGGCGAGATTCCGCTCCGGTCGAATGTGCACTTCTATCGAGAGATGTTGGATGAGGCAGCGTTTGGAAATGGCCTGGTTCATGGGGTGGATGATTTAGAGGCCTGTCTCCGACGTTTTTCCTGGCAGCAGACGCTGTACACAGATGGAGTCCGTTCTTACCTCGTCATTCCCCTGCACGTGCGCCAGGATTTGATCGGCCTGCTGCATTTGGATTCCACCGCGCCTCGGGCCTTTGCCGCCGATCAGATTGACACGTTGATCGAAATCGCAGTTCTGCTGGCGGTGGGTATTCGGCAAATTCGATTGTACGAGCAATCCCAGCAGGAAATCGCTGCTCGAAAGAGGGCCGAGGAAGTCCTGCGAGAGTATGCCCTGGAACTTGAAGCTCGCAACGTAGAGTTGGATGCCTTTGCCCACACCGTCGCCCACGATCTCAAGAACCCATTGACGACGATCCTGGGGTTCAGCACGATGCTAGAGGCCCATCACAAGCGAGTGGATGCAGAGATCGTGCTGGATAGCTTGCAGATGATCTCACAGACTGCGCGCAAGATGAACAGCATCGTCAAGGAATTGTTGTTATTCGCCAGTGTGCGCCGCTTGGACGACGTCGCCATCGAGGTTCTGGACATGGCCCAGGCTGTGAATGAAGCGAAAAGTCGGTTGAAGGACATGATCGTAGAGTACCACGTCGAAATCGTCGCGGCAGAGGGCGAGGATTGGCCGGCGGCCCAGGGGTATGGATCCTGGATCGAAGAGGTGTGGGTGAATTACATCAGTAATGCCATCCAGTATGGCGGGCGTCCGCCGCACGTGGAACTGGGGGCTGCTCTGCAAGAAGATGGCGCGGTGCGCTTTTGGGTTCGGGATAACGGTCAGGGTTTGACGTTGGAGGAGCAGGAGCGGTTGTTCACGCCGTTTACGCGCCTCGACCACGTGCGGGTCAAGGGACACGGGCTAGGGCTGTCCATCGTCAAGCGCATCGTTGAAAAACTGGGCGGTCAGGTGGGGGTGGAGAGCCGGATCGGGGAAGGGAGCACGTTTTGGTTCACGCTTCCCTCTGACCAAGTGTGACCATTCCCTGGCCTCCTGCGCTCGTCATACCCGCTACCTCACGTCCTGTTCCACCAACCAGTCGTGAATCCCCTGTGCTGTCTCTCGATAGTTGTGCTCCATCATCACATTGTGGCGTGCGCCCTTGGCCACGATGTAATCGGCCTGGTAGTGCGCCGCCGAACGTCGCTCTGTCTCCTCGATCAGCAGTGGATCATCCTCCCCCGCGATCCACAGCATAGGCGTCTCGACTCGCTCCGGAGGGCGCCAGAAGGGCGGATTGTGTTGGTACATTACGATCACCGATTCTGGCCCCAGTTTGGGTTGTAGCTCTTCCAGGGGGACGGCCGCCTGCGGTCCGACCAGAAAACGGACTGCGCTTCCGCGAGCCTGGCGCTTCATCGGCGTCGCGTCCCAGGAGATCAACATCAGCAGTACCCCGACCGGATCGTAGGTCACCAACTGCCACAAGCCATCCCGAATCATGCTATGCGATACCCACGGCGCTACCAGCACTGCCGCCGGGAGGTCATCTCCTATGTACTTGAGATACCACTGCGTCAACGCGCCGCCCATACTGTGACCCATCAACACCGGAGGGCGCGGCAGGCGCTCGGCCTCAGCCTTGAGAAAGCCGAGGTAGTAATCGAGCGTGCAGCGCGCGATGGGGCGCTGAGTGAGTGAACCAGCGTGACCCGGCAGGCTGTGGGCGTGCGTCTCCCAGCCCCACTCGGCGAACAGGATTTGCCAGAGCTCCCAACACCAGGCCCCGTGCCACATTCCGTGTTGCATCAGGATGGGCGTCTCAAAGCGCCGCTCCCTGGGGCGATACACGATCCGCTCGATGCCATCCTCGACGGTGTGCGTTCGGGTATAGGCTGCGGACTCGGCCTTCTCCAAGAACGTGATCCCCTTGGGGGCGCGGTTAAGCTGTGTCCGAAGCGTGCGCGCGGTGTCCTTGATCGCCAGTTGCCAGAGCGCCCAGCCCTGCTGAGCCAACACGTAGCCCAGCAGCGTCCCCAGGCCAAAGCCCAGCCAGCGTTTCCTGTTTTCTCTCATTCTTCACCCCCCTCACTCAAAGGTCGCAATGTCGCCCTCTGGCAGCGGTGTAGCGGCTTGGGCTGACCGATAGATGTTGGTGTGAGGCCATGTTAGCACAAAAACTCGGTTTGCCAATTTACTGACTCGATCAATTCTCAGTATATTGAGCACGATCAAGTTCCTCGCCTGGACTGGTACATTCACCCACAGTGACAACTCGATACCCGGCAGTGGAGACCCAGGAGCTCGGCCTCGCGCTGCTCATACCCCTCTGGGCCTAATTCATCCTCGCCCCGCTCCACGTGTGGACGGGTTACTGCCAGTCGTGGGACTGTATCCTCTCAGCAATTCCCGTTATGGAGTTCGCAGTAGCGACTTTCGCTGTTTGCACAGTAGAAGCGACTAAAATCGCCACTACGAACGTCGAATGCGTGACGGCGATGCGAAAACGGTAATTGCTGTCCTCTCGGTGCTCTTGCTCTTTGGTGAGTTGGGGGTGCTGCGGGTTCTCGTTTGCCATCTGGTCAGATTGGACTATACTCTTATTTGCAGGGGAGGTGACGGGGCCAAGGCCACCGCTGCTGGGGTTGCGCGGAGAATGTCTCACCTGTCCTCACATCACCGCTTTTCTACTCTCGCGCCTTTGACTGGACGTGGTGCTGATTCTGATGGTTGGCGTGTTCGAGCCGGTCGCTATCCCCATTGAGCGTCGGCCGCGTGACAATTGACCCGAGGTGAGGAGGATCGAGAGGAGGGAGTCGGATGAACGACTATATCGGTAAACGGTTGGGGCCCTATCACATTCTGGAGCAGATTGGGCTGGGGGGGATGGCGACGGTTTTCAAGGCTTACCAGCCCTCCATGGACCGGTACGTCGCTGTCAAAATTCTGCCCGCTCACTTTACCGAGGACGAGACCTTTGTGGCGCGGTTTACCCAGGAGGCGCGTACGCTGGCCCGGCTGGAGCATCCCCATATTCTGCCCGTCCACGATTACGGCGAGCAGGATGGGGTTACTTATCTGGTGATGCGTTACGTCGAGGCCGGCACGTTGAAGGATTTGATCGTCCGGCGCGGCTCCCTGAACCTGGGGGATGCCGTCCGCATTCTGGATCAGGTGGGCCGGGCGCTGGGATATGCCCACAGTCAGGGCATCATCCACCGGGACATCAAGCCTACCAACGTGCTGATTGATGAGCAGGGGAACGCTTTTCTGACCGATTTTGGCATCGCCAAGCTGGTGGCGGGCACGGCCCGGTTCACGGCGACCGGGACGGTGGTGGGCACGCCGACCTACATGTCGCCCGAGCAGAGTATGGGACGGCCGCTGGATCACCGCTGCGACCTCTACGCGCTGGGTGTCATGCTCTACGAGATGATCACCGGTCAGGTCCCTTTCGACGCCGAGACACCGTTGGCGATCTTGATGCAGCACGTCAACGCGCCCCTGCCGCCGCCGCGTCAGGTGAGGCCGGACGTGCCGGAAGTGGTCGAGCGGGTGATTCTCAAGGCGTTGGCCAAGGCCCCCGACGACCGCTTTCAAACAGCCGAGGAGTTGGTGGAGACGTTGCAGCGGGCTGTGAGCGGTCTTCCGACCGCCATCGCGTTGCCACCGCCGCCTGAGACTGGACCGCCGGCCGTCATGCCGCAGCCGATCCAGCCGACTGGAGAGCCGTTCGCCCCTCCCCCTGCCTACGAAGCGGTGGACAAGACTAAGGTCGCGGCCCCCCCGGCCCGCCGGCGGTTCCCCCGGCTGCCCGTCGTCGGCGGCGTGGCACTGCTCGCCATTTTGCTCATCGCTGCGGTGTTGATACTGCCCCGCCTGAGGGATGGCGGAACGCCGGATGTCGCTGCTCCCACAGCGCCGGGCCTGGAGGTCAGGCCGGGGCTGACCGGGTGGACTAGCTACAACAATGGGAATTTTGTCCACGCGGTGGCCCGGCAGGACGAATACCTGTGGGCCGGTGGCTCGGGAGGGCTGGTGCGCTGGGACCTGGACGATGAGAGTTACACCAAGTTCGGCATCGGCGACGGGCTGGCATCCAATCAGGTCAACGACCTGCTGGTGGATGACGACGGAGTCCTGTGGGTGGCTACCGAGGCCGGCATCAACTACTTTGACGGTGAGCGGTGGTTGACCTTTGATGAATTGGATGGCTTGGATACCTCCTGGGCCCTGTCCCTCTTTCTGGACGAGGAGGGTGGACTGTGGGCTGGCACGGGCTATGGGGAGCGCGGCCTGAACTATTACGATGGGGAGACGTGGGGCTCGCCTCCGATTCCACCCTTGCCCCTGGACTTTCCCCGTCCGCGGGCGTTTGCTATGAGCGAGGATGTGGGGCTATTTGTGGGTCTGGACGAGGGCGGTCTGGCCTATTTCGATCCCGGCAGTCAAGAGTGGCAGGTGGTTACCACCGAGGAGGGCCTGCCCGGCGACCAGGTCCATGCCCTGCTGTTGGTGGATGGGGCGACGCTGTTGGTCAGCGTGGACCGCGAGATCGTGCGGTTTGACCTGGAGACAGACGAGGCCAGCACGATATCTCGGCTATCGGGCCGGGAGATCTATTGCATGCACCAGGCGGAGGACGAGAGCCTGTGGTTCGGAGGTGAGGGAGGGGCGGCCCGTTACCACCCAGAGACGGGAGATTGGGAGTGGTTCGAGCAGGAGAGTCGCATTGTGCCCTCATGGGCGGTGATGGATATCGTCGAGGATGAGGATGGGCTGTGGCTGGGCACCGCCGACGGCGGTGTGGCCTTTTACGACGGAATGAATTGGCAGGTCTGGGCCACCGATGACCAGTTGGGCGGCAACGAGGTCGAGATCATCCGGCAGGAGGAGGGTGGGGCGCTCTGGTTCGTCCATCCCGGCACCGGCCTGACCCGCTACGATCCGGCTGGCGACGTCTGGCAGACCTTTGGTGAGCAGGAGGGAGCGCTGAACTGGCCCTCTGTTCCCGGCTTTGACAGCGCGGGGCATCTGTGGATCGGCGGCTACGGCGAACTCGAGTGGTACGACGGGCAGGCCTGGCAGCGCGTGGAACCGGGTCCGCTGACCGACGTCACGGTCTATGGCGTTGCCTTTGGCCGCGACGACGTTCAGTGGCTCTGGACCGACACCGGTCTGATCCGTCACGATCCAGTGGGCGACGAGTGGACTACCTTTACCGCCGCCGATCACCCGATGCTGGAGGATGTGTACCAGGTCCACGTTGCGGGGGATGGGACGGTCTGGGCTGGTGGCGATTATGGCCTGGTTGGCTATGACGGGACCGAGTGGAGATCCCCTGTCGTCGCGGCCGATGGGTCCCCCATCGGGGGGGAGCATGGTGACGTTCACGGCATAGTCGAGTCGCCCGATGGCAGCCTGTGGGTCCTTGCGGATGGCGACCTCTACCACTTGGATGGGGCGTGGAGGCGGCTCGATTGGCCGGGTGAGTACGTCGTCAGTATCGCCGTTGGGCCGGATGGAACCATCTGGGTGGGACACGAAACCTTGAGCCGCTTCAACCCATCCACTGAGGAGGGGCGAACGGTTACGACAGCCGATGGTCTCGTTCACCGTGATGTGCAGGCCATCCACGTCACACCGGCCGGGGTGGTCTGGATCGGCACATCGGGTGGGGTCAGTCGCTATGCGCCGGAAGAATGATGGCAGAAGGCGAGGATGCTGGGAAAGGAGGAGGGATGGCGACGGATGTACTGCCCGGTCAGAGCTATCCGTTGGGCGCGACGGTAAGGCCTGATGGGGTCAACTTTTGCGTCTTTTCCCGGAACGGGGAGCGGGTCGAGTTGCTGCTGTTCGACGACGTAGACGACGGCCGGCCGGCTCGCACCATCCGGTTGGACCCGCAGCAGAACCGGACGTTTTACTATTGGCACGTTCTGCTGCCCGGGGTCGAGACAGGGCAGTTATATGGCTACCGGGTACACGGGCCGTTTGCGCCGGAGCGGGGTCATCGCTTTGACGGAACCAAGCTGCTGCTCGATCCCTATGCCCGGGCAGTGGCGGTCGGCAGGAACTATGAACGTAAGGCGGCAACCCGGCCGGGCGATAACTGCGCCCACGCGATGAAAAGCGTGGTCGTGGACTCGGGCGCGTACGATTGGGAGCGGGACACCCACATCAGTCTGCCCTACTCTGGCACGGTGATCTATGAGATGCACGTGGGTGGCTTCACCGGTCATCCCAACTCGGGGGTCGCGGCGAAGAAGCGAGGCACCTATGCCGGGGTGATCGAAAAAATCCCCTACCTCCAATCGCTGGATATCACGGCTGTGGAGCTGCTGCCGGTGCAGCAATTCGACGAGCAGAACGCGCCGCCCGGTCTCACCAATTACTGGGGATACAGCCCGATGGCTTTCTTCGCGCCGCATCAGGGCTACTGCTCGGGCTCCGATCCCCAATCCCCAGTGGACGAGTTCCGGGACATGGTCAAGGCGCTGCACCGGGCCGGTATCGAAGTGATCCTGGACGTGGTTTTCAATCACACAGCGGAGGGTGATCCCACCGGGCCGACCCTCTCGTTCCGGGGCTTGGAAAACCGGGCCTATTATATCCTCGAGTCGGAGCGGACCAATTACGCGGATTACAGCGGCACCGGCAACACCCTCAACGCCAATCACTCTATCGTGCGGCGCATGATTATGGACAGTCTGCGCTACTGGGTGGCCGAGATGCACGTGGACGGTTTCCGGTTCGACCTGGCCTCGGTCATGGCGCGGGACGAGCATGGCATGCCGCTGGAGGACCCGCCCATCCTGTGGGAAATCGAGTCGGACCCGGTGCTGGCGGGCACCAAGATCATCGCCGAGGCCTGGGACGCGGCCGGATTGTACCAGGTCGGTTCGTTCATCGGTCACCGCTGGGCAGAGTGGAACGGCCAGTTTCGGGACGACGTACGCCGTTTCGTCAAGGGGGATCGAGAGACGGTCCCCCGGCTGGCCGCGCGAATCCAGGGCAGTCCCGACCTCTACCCTCGGCCAGGCCGGGAGCCAAATCGCTCTATCAACTTTGTAACGTGCCACGATGGATTCACGCTCAACGACCTGGTCTCTTACAATCGCAAACACAACGAGGAGAACGGCGAGGGGAATCGAGATGGCGCCAATGCCAACTATAGTTGGAACTGCGGCCGGGAGGGCCCGACCGATGACCCGGCAGTGGAAGCGCTCCGCCAGCGGCAGATCAGGAACCTGCTGGTGATCCTGTTGATCTCTCAGGGGACGCCCATGCTGCTAATGGGGGATGAGGTGAGGCGGACTCAGGGAGGGAACAACAACGCTTACTGTCAGGACAATGAGATCAGTTGGTTCGATTGGGACGATCTGGAGCGGCACGCCGACCTGCTGCGCTTTACGCGGGGATTGATCCAGTTCACCCAGGCCCGGCCTATCTTTAGAGAGGAGCGGTTCTGGAGTGCTCCCCAGGAGAACGAGTCCTCTCATATCATCTGGCACGGGGTGCGTCTGGGACAACCCGACTGGGGAGCGCCCTCGCACAGCCTGGCCCTGGAGCTGCACTACCCCGAGGCTGGCGATCACTTGCACGTGATGCTGAATGCGTATTGGGAACCGCTCGAGTTCGCGCTGCCGCCCCTGCCGGCGGGGGAGCGTTGGCGGCGTATCGTGGACACGGCCCTGGACGCGCCGGAGGATTTCCGCGAGCCGGGGTCGGCGCCGGTGGTGGAAGGGGAGGCCTACCGGGTCGAACCACGTGCATCCGTCCTGTTGATGAGCGCGGCAGGATAATGGCCCCATCTGTGTTGCTCACCTCGAACTCGTGTGCTATACTTTTAGCAAGTGGTGATAGGATAGATCCCAAGGAGCGGCGTTTATGTCTTTTTTCAAATCGTCCGATACAGAGACAGTTGATGATCAAGCGGTTCAACAAGTCTTGAGCAGTCAGTTTGACCTTGCGATCTCTACAACGTTTGCATTGGAGAACTCGATCACATTGTATCATGGCGACTGCATAGAATTTTTGAGGATGATCTCTGACGAAAGCGTCCAGTTAGTGGTGACCTCCCCGCCATACAATATTGGCAGAGTACGAGGATGTGCTAGAGATAGAGGTCTACAAAGCCCAGCAGAGGCAAGTGATTGAGGAATGTGTGCGAATCCTCAAGCCAGAAGGGAGCATTTGCTGGGAAGTGGGCAACTATGTGACCGATGGGGAGATCATCCCCCTGGACATTTTGCTGTACGAGTGCTTCAAAGATCAGGGTATGAAAATGAGGAATCGAATCGTCTGGCATTTTGGTCCCGGTTTGCATTGCAAAAAGCGGTTTTCAGGCCGGTACGAGACAATCAATTGGTTTACAAAGTCGGACGAGTACGTCTTCAACCTCGATCCGATTCGAGTGCCGCAAAAATATCCGGGCAAGCGGCATTTCAAGGGTCCAAACAGGGGCAAGCTTTCGGGCAATCCCAAGGGCAAGAATCCCTCTGATGTATGGAATATACCAAATGTCAAGGCGAATCATGTCGAAAAGACGGAGCATCCCTGTCAGTTCCCGGTCTCTTTGGTGCAGCGCCTGGTGTTGGCAATGACCAATGAGGATGACTTGGTGCTCGACCCTTTCATGGGGATTGGTACGGCGGTCGTTGCGGCGGTCATCAACGGGCGGCGTGGCGCGGGAGCGGAGGTGGTGGAGCGATATTACGAGTTGGCGGTGGAGCGGGTCAAGATGGCTCTCGTGGGGGAACTGCGGATCAGGCCGGATCAGCCTGTGTACGAGCCACCTCCGAACTCGAAACTGACTATGGACCTTTGGGAGGATCAACGTTCGTGAAGGTTGCCAAAAAGTATACCCATTTGA
>DSDT01000324.1 GCA_011048615.1 Chloroflexota bacterium
CGCGCCCCTGGCCCTGGCCGCCGAAGACCCCAGCCCGCCCGACGAGCCGGTCAAGCTGATCTTTATCCACCACTCCTGCGGCGAAAACTGGCTCAACGACAGCAACGGCGGCCTGGGCATCGCCTTGCGCGACAACAACTATTTCGTCAGCGACACCAACTACGGCTGGGGGCCGGACGCCATCGGCGACCGGACCGACGTCGGGCACTGGTACGACTGGTTCGTCGGCCCCAATCACATCACCTACACCGCCGCCCTCTACGCCGAGTACGGCCAACACTCCACCTACTCCCGTCTGGGCTCCGACCCCGGCGGCCCCAACGAGATCATCATGTTCAAGTCCTGCTACCCCAACTCCCACATGGGCGGGAATCCCAACGATCCCCCCACCTCCGGCAGCAATCCCCTGCGCGGGCAGGACGCCTACTCCGAATACCACACCGTCGCCAACGTCAAGGGCATCTACAACGACATCCTGACCTACTTTGCCACCCGCCAGGACAAACTGTTCGTCGTCGTCACCGCGCCCCCGCTGATGGAAAGCGAGACCGACGCCGCGCACGCCGCCAACGCCCGCGCCGTCAACGACTGGCTGCTGAACGACTGGCTGTCCGGTTACGCCCACGACAACGTGGCCGTCTTTGACTTTTACAACGTGCTCACCTCCAACGGCGGCGATCCCGACACGAACGACTACGACGCGCGGCCCGTCGGCAACCACCACTACTGGAACGGCAGCCAGATCACACACACCCAGACTGTCAGCAACAACTTCTCGGCCTACCCCAGCGGCGACAGCCACCCCACCGCCGCCGGCAACCAGAAAGCCACCGCCGAGTTCGTCCCCCTGCTCAACGTCTACTACAACCGCTGGCAGGGCGGCGGCGCGACCTGCACCCCGCTCACCGGCGTGACCATCAACGGCCCCACGACCGGCTACACGAACACCGCCTACACCTTCGAGGCTGTCCCCACCCCTTCCGGCGCCTCGACCCCCATCACCTACACCTGGTCGCCGGCCCCGGATTCCGGACAGGGAACGGGCAGCGCCACTTACACCTGGGCCGCCACCGGCACTTGGACCATCACCCTCACCGCCGAGAACTGCGGCGGCAGCGGCAGCGGCGCCGATACCCACGCCGTCGCCATCCGGGAGCGGGGCAACTACCGCGTCTTCCTGCCCCTGGTGCTGCGGGACTATGCTGCGGCGGCCCCGGCGTGCGCTGTCCCGCTGACCGGCGTGACGATCAGCGGCGCGACCACAGGTTACACGGACACTCTCTACACCTTCACCGCCGCCCCCACGCCGGCCAACGCGACCACGCCTGTCGCCTACACCTGGACGCCCGCGCCGCAGAGCGGACATGGGACCTCCAGCGCGAGCTATCAATGGGCCACCACCGGCGCCAAGACGGTCAGCGTGACGGCGAGCAACTGCGCCGCCGCCCACACCGCCAGCGACGACCACATGATGACCATCCAGGCCGCCCCCTCCGGCGACCTCGTCCAGCCCGGCGATTTCACGTACCTGGGCGCGTTTCGCCTGCCTGGTGACGATACGCCCCCGCAGACCTTTGCCTACGGCGGCAACGCGATGACGTTCAACCCCGACGGCGACTCCGGTAACGGATCGCTGTTCATCATGGGACACGACCGTCAGCCGTGGGGTGGGCTTCCCGATGGCGGACAGGTGGCCGAGCTGAGCATACCCACGCCGGTCGATTCTCAAACCCTGGATGAGCTCAACACGGCGGCGTTCATCCAGAATTTCGCCAACGTGGCTGAGGGCTATTTCACCGATTTGGAAGAACTGCCCCGCACGGGTATGGCGTACCTGAATCATCCTGATACCGGCCCCCTGATCCATCTGAGCTGGGGGCAGCATCACAAGCCGGACGTCTCACAACCTTCCTATGCGTGGTTCAGCACGACCTTGACCGCCCCGGATTTACAAGGTCTCTGGTACATTGGGGATCAGGATTGGTACAGCCTCAACGGCTACCTATTCGAAATCCCCGCCGCCTGGGCAGATGCTCACGCCGGCGGGCGCTATCTGGGAACCGGGCGCCAGATGGACGGAGGATGGGGCGGTATGGGGCCATCGCTCTTTGCGTATCGCCCCTGGCAAGCCAACGGGTCTCCGATAGTCTCAGGGACGCATCTTTCCGAGGCGGTGTTGCTTCTGTATGAAGATACCCAGGACAACGGCGATGTCGTTCAGGGCGCTAACACGCTGGCGGGCCATCAACACCCGGATGAATGGGAGGGCGGCGCGTGGATCACGACGCCTTTGGGCAAGTCAGCGGTGCTCTTTGTCGGCAACAAGGGGACGGGGGCCAAATATTGGTATGGCTACCGCAATCCCGCCGGGGCCGAATATCCTTGCGTCAACGCTCAGGCCGCCTCCGAGTTCACGGCTTGCCGTCTGGCCGATGGGTCTCCTTGTCCAGCGGGCGACATGGTGGAATGTGAAGGACACACCAGCGCCAAAGGCTGGTGGTGCGCCGAATTCACTCCCCGCTTCCTCTTGTACAACCCAGACGATCTGGCGCAAGTTGCCGCTGGCGTGCTGGAACCGTGGGAACCACAGCCCTATGCCTATCTTGACGTTGGCGCGTATATATTCGACAATCCGGCGGGCGTGGATCTAGAGATGCTGGGCGAGGGCATCCAACGACGCTACTTGTTCGGGGCCGCTGCATATGATCGCGCCCGTGGACGGTTGTTTGTGTTGGAGCTGTTCGCCGACGAGACCAAGCCCGTGGTCCACGTCTGGCAAGTGGAGTAGAGGAGAGAACGTGAACGTCAACGGCTACGAGAACACGGTCACATTCCGCGAGCGGCTGCACGCCCTCTGGCGCGTCGTCCGCACCCTGGCGCTGATCTCTGCCATGCCGCTCTTTTTGCTGTACATCTTTGGCTTTTCCGTCAAGACGAGCGCCGAGTACGACTGCGTGATGCAAACGGTGGGCCGGAGTCGCCAGGTCGTCGCCGTCACCGGCGAACCGCCCGCACCGGGCCTGTTCGCCTGGATCACCTACTTCGAGAGCGGCGGCGGGCTGCGGCAGGGGCAGTTTTTCACCACGCTGTCGGGGCCGCGCGGACGGGGGAGGATTCAGGCCCAATTCTACCGCACGCCGGTCGGGTCCACACTGGGCATCTGGTTCAAGACGGATGGGAAGGAGATAGAGGTGTACAACGGCACGTATCCGTGCCCATAGCCCAAAGACAAAAAACGGACGTCATCCTCAAATGACGACCGTCTTCCACCGGCCACGCATATAGAGGAAGAACATGATCAGCCCGCGCATGCTCCAATCCACTGTCGTCGCCAGCCAGACGCCCTTCAGCCCGCCGTGCAGGACGATGGCAAACAGGTAAGTGATCGGCACCCGAAATAGCAGCGTCCCCGCCAGTGTGACGATCATCGGCGTGCGCGTATCGCCGGCTCCGCGCAGACAGCCGGAGACGATCATCACCGAGCACAGGCCGAACAACTCCAGCGCCGCAATGCGGATCGCCATGGTCGCCATACTCGCCAGGCCCGCATCCTGCACGCCAAAGAGGCGCACGATGGCCGGGCCGCACACGACGAACACCATGCCGAGCAGAGCCATCGCCCCGTTGCCCATCAACAGGGTGCGGCGGATACCCTGCTCGGCCACGTCCTCCTTGCGCGCGCCCAGCGCCTGCCCGACCAGCGCGGCGCTGGCCGTCGCCAGGCCCCAGCCCGGCATGTAAGCGAACGACTCGATGCGCAAGGCCAATTGGTGTGCAGCCAGCGCGATCGTCCCCAACGCGGAGACGATGCGGATGAAGAGGATGTAGCCCAGGCGAGACACGATCGTCTCGCCAATGTTGGGCAACGAGACACGAAAGATGCGCCAGATCAATCGCCAATCCCAGGGGCGGAAATGAGTCAATCGAAGGCGAATCGGCGTCTTGGACGAGAACAGGATGCCCAACGCGACGAGTCCACCCAGCGCCTTGGCCGATGCGGTCGCCAGCGCCGCGCCGCGCAGCCCCAGCGCCGGGAGCGACCCCAAGCCAAAGATGAGTGCGTAGGCAACGGCCACGTTCCACACGTTCATGACGCCAGTGATCTGCATCGGTTTCCGCGTGTCACCGGTGGCCCGCATGACGCTGTTGGCGATGGCCAGAGTGTAGCTGATGGGCGCCGTGAACAGCAGGATGCGCACATACTGGGCGCCGAGGAGCACAACCTCCGGCTCGCCACCCATCAGTTGTAAAAAGAACGAGCACGCCGGAATCAACAGCGCCATCAGCAGCAGCGCTGCCACGACACTCATCACGATGGATTGCCCAGCCACCCGGCGGGCCGCTTCAAAGTCTCTCCCACCCCAGAGACGGGCCACCATCGCCGCCGTGCTGATGGACACAGCCTCGAACAGGCCATCAACTGCCCACATCAGCGTACCGCTCAGTCCCACGGCCGCCAGTGCAGCTGGATTCCTCAGCCAGCCGATGAGCACCGCATCCACAAAGTAGACCAGTGTGGTCAGTATGCTCTCTGTCACAGCAGGGATGGACAACCTGAGGATAGTGCAGTTCAGGCGCTCGATGCGCAAGTCAATGGTTTGCAACCGCTCGGCAGCAACACTCAATCCAAGCCTCCTAAAGCAGAGTCGGGAAAGTCAATCCCCAACAGAGAATGACAAACTGACGGCATTCCTTCTCCGGGCATCGGCCTGGAATGTTGGTCTTGATACCCATAACCCCAAAAAGTACACGCACTATTTTATGGCAAAAGTGCGTCGCACCTGAACGCTTACCTTTGCGATTCAAGGCATCTACTCTGGAATAATTCGCCTCAAACGACTGGGAGACCCGTCAGCGCGGCGGTAGGTTGAGAACTTGGCCCGAATAGATCAGATTGGGGTTCGTCACTTGCGGGTTAGCGGCGATCAAGTCTGCGAGTGTGACGCCGGTGCGCTCCGCAATCAACCCCATGTACTCGCACTGGGCCACGACATAGGTCATCCCCTGATCAATGCCCATCGGGATGTCCCCCTCGCTGCACATACCCACCGCGGGCACTGGCGTGGATGCAACTGCAACCTCAATACTGACAGCATCACTCACGCTCGCTGCGTCTCCAGCGTTCTGCACAGTGATCGCGTGTGCGCCTGGATCGCACTTGTAGTCGAATGCCCACGTCCCATCCGCCTGCACGACCGCCGTGCCCACCACTTGGCCATTGTCGAGGATTTCGATCTCTGCGCCCGGTTGGCCGGTTCCTTCAAGCTCTAGCGTACCCCCGGTGACAGAGTCGCCGGCTCGCGGCGTCGTCAGGGTCGGCGCTTCCACCAGCGCGGGCACGGTAAACCGGAAGGGAGTGGATTCAACCAGCGTCGCGCCGGCGGCGTCCACGGCGCGGGCGGTAAAGTCATAGTCGCCCGCATCGAGGGGCGCGACGAATGACCAGCGGCCGTCGGCGCCGACAGTCGCCCGGCCTATGCGCTCACCACTCGCCCAGACCTCCACAGTGGAACCCGCCGGGCCCGTCCCGGAGAGCGTCACCGTCCCATCATCGCCCACTTGGGGCGGGAGCAGGGTCGGCGCTTCCACCAGCGCGGGCACGGTAAACCGGAAGGGAGTGGATTCAACCAGCGTCGCGCCGGCGGCGTCCACGGCGCGGGCGGTAAAGTCATAGTCGCCCGCATCGAGGGACGCGACGAATGACCAGCGGCCGTCGGCGCCGACAGTCACCCGGCCTATGCGCTCACCACTCGCCCAGACCTCCACAGTGGAACCCGCCGGGCCCGTCCCGGAGAGCGTCACCGTCCCATCATCGCCCACTTGGGGCACAGCTAGAACCGGCATGGCAATGGCAGGCTCGGCAGGCTGTGGAGTAGCTGTCAGTTGTGGGGCCGACGTTGGCTGCGCCGCAACGGTAGGTTCAACGACTTGTGGCGGCGCGGTGCCGCGCCGAGCGCTCAGCAACAGGATAATGATGATGAGGATCAAGATCAGCGTGACCACAAGCTTGAACACGTTGTAAGCCTGAATGCTTTTGGATGTACGATCATGAACCATAAGCTTTTCCTCCACGACTCGCGTATATCACCGCAACCTGCCAGGCGTTACAGCGGCCGTACACGGCCCCCCTTCAGATTGCCCTGAAGCGTCTCCAATGCCTCCCAATCACCATCGGCGGCCAGGCGCGCCTGGGCTGGCCAGGTTGTCGGATCCGCCAGCCGATATCGTGGACCGGCTTCCTGAAGATACTGCTGCAACTCGTCCACCGTGACTTCGGCCAGGTCGGCGAAGGTATAAATACCGTGCGCGTTGAGAATGCTGGCAATCTTGGGGCCAATCCCTGCGATCTTTTGCAAATTGTGGGGATCAAAACCGGCCAGAGCCGCGAGGGAGCTTGTGCGTTCGGTCATACTGACATGTGCATCTGCGAGCGAGGCCTGCAATTGCTGGACCTGGTCTTCCGTAGCGGCCAACTGCGCGCGCGCCTGTGCCAAAGCCTCCTGGCATACCTGCAACTCGCGCGCGCAGTGCTCCTGATCCTCCTGCGCACCGACCAACTCTGCTTCAAGCTGCGCCGCTTTGCCCTCCAGCACAGCCAACTCGGTGCGTATTGCCATCTCCGAGGCTGGCTGGCGACGTCTCCGCCGCCAGAAGAAAAAGTCAATGAGCAGTTCGATCGCCCAACCCACGAGCGCGCCTATGAAAAAGCTTAACCAGTTCATCAACGCCTCCTTACGATAGGAATCTATTGACTGGGAAAAATGAGGGACCACTACACCTATAATAATTATACAAGACAAATGGAAAGAATACAATCATCCTATCTAGAGTGACCACTGCCGGTGGTCGTTCCGCCACTCAACTGCCCGCCGGCATTTTCGTCCATGCACCCGACGCCGGGTCGTATGCTGCACTTTTGCCATAGCAATTTTGATGGTACAATCCTCGGGTCACTTCTCAGCTTTCGTCCTGTTGGCGAGAGCGATGGTGTCCATACCTCAAAGATGACTGTCAACAGCGGGGTGGAAAGGGAAAGGTTCTTCCCGCTCAGGGATTAGTACGAATAGGAGCTATACATGGCTGATCTATCAAATCTAGAGCAACTTGTATCACTCGAGGAGAAACGAGCCCTGGTCACCGGGGCCGCTGCCGGAATTGGCAAAGCAATTGCCTACCGACTGGCAGAAGCAGGAGCCAAACTGGAAATAGTTGACATTGACGATAAAAGTCTGGCAACGACTCAAAACGAATTGGCAGGATTTGGAAAAAGTGTCAGATTCCACGTCACAGACTTGTCCAAGAAGGAGGAGATAGACAAGCTATGGCAACACTTGGATGGAGAAGAGCCGGACATTCTCGTCAACAATGCCGGTATCTATCCCTTCAAGAGCTTGCTGGACGTGGACGAGTCCTTCTACAGGCGGGTGATGGATACGAACCTGGACGCAGTCTACTGGATGTGCCAGCACATGATCAGGAGACGATCGAAAAAGGGCGGAGTCATCATCAACATTGGATCAATAGAGGCCGTGATGCCATTCAAGGAGGACCTGGCGCATTATAGTGTCAGCAAGGCAGGCGTGATAGCCTTGACCAGGGCATTAGCGAAGGAACATGGGAAGCATGGGTTCAGGGTCAATGCCATCGTGCCAGGGGGGATAATCACAGGCGGCACGAAGGCCATAGCTAGGAAATTCTTTCAACTGCAATTCGGTCTGCTAAAGACGGGGATAGAATTCAAACAGCGGTTGCCCATCGGGCGGCTGGGTCGGCCGGATGAGGTAGCCTGCATGGTCTTGGTGTTGGCGAGTGAACTATCCAGTTACGTGCATGGGGCAGTGATCCCCGTGGATGGGGGGTTTTTGGCGGCCTAGATCCAACGCCGCTCAGAGCACCAACTCGACGTTCAGCGCCGAGAAAACCTCGTCAATGGGATTGATGATCGTAGCGACGTCGGAGCCGGCAAAGAGCAGCCCTACCACCCGCCCATCCATATCCAGCACCGCTGAACCAGAATCACCTGGCTGACTCATCGCGCCAGCGACCAGTTGACCGGTAAAAAGTGCCGAGCGGCCGCCGTAATCCACCCGCAGGGTGGCCTCAATCTGGGTGATGGTGCCCTGGGTGTGACCAGTGGTGCGCCCGGTCTTCTGCACCGGCGTCCCCAGCGTAGCCCCCCCTACCCCCGCCGGCGCGCCGATGTATAGAATCTCGCTCCCCACCAAGTCCGGCGACAAAGGAGCCGCCAACGCCGCGTCCACCCGGTTGACCCCTGCGGTCTGCTTCACCGCCTGAAGCTGATGTTGGGAACCCAGCGCCCCAGCGACATAGTTGAGCAGCTTGGCCGACCAATCGGCCACGGAACACTCGGCCGGTGCGGTGCCAAAGTCAATGGGCACGTAATCGGCCAACGTGGCGATCTGATCCTGAGGAGTACCGGCGTCGGAGGGACCGGGCTGGAGAATGGCATCCCCCGCCTTCCCGCCGTTCACGTCGGCCAGGACGTGATTGTTCGAGAGGATGAACACCTGCTCACCCCGGCGCACCAGGCAGCCAAAGGTGCCAGCCGTGATGCGATAATGGCCCACCGAAACCCCCGGCGGCACGACGGGCCGCCAGCGGTCACGCGGCCCTAGATCGAACGCCCGGATGATCCCCATCTCCACCACGTCCGTCTTGACGCCGTTGAGCACCTGGGGAACCATATCTTTTGGGGATAGAGCATCAGGGTGCACCTTGTGCGTGACCGAGACGACCAGGCTCAGCTCATCGGTCATTCCCCCGGCGCTGACCTTGTAGCCCAGCCCCACCCCCACGACGTTGCGCCGATTCAACAGATCCTGGGTATGTACTACCTTGACCTGCTGTACCTGAGTCAGCATCTGTGACGTCATCATCCCTCCTCTAAAACGCCCAGAGACGACCGATGACCTGGACATCTACCGGGAATCCCTCTAGCTCGCGCGGAATTACGTCATCATCATCCAGCTCGCTCAGAGGCAGTTTGCGATCCACCGACACCACGATCGCCGGTTCATTGGTCGCTTGCCCCTCGATCTGCCGCAGGCCAATGCCCACCCCGACCACGTGAGGCTTGTGCATCAGGTCCGCTTCGTGCGCCGATTTGACGGCCCGTAACTGCTCCAATCTATCTTTATCCATCTGCTTCCTCCCTCCCCTCCCACTGGTCCGCAGGCGATGTTGAGCCGCCGTGAATCTCGCGACTGCGGCCCTGATGCGCCCACTGTGCACCATTGCTACTGCCCCCACGAGAGTTGCATCAGCGTCGCGCGCTGCATGCGCGCCAATGCTTCCAGATCTGTATCCCCGGCCTGATCGGCCAACTCTATCGCTCGATCCAGGTCAGAGAGGGCGGCGGCGTAATTCTCCCGCGTCGCCATGATGCCAGCCCGGGCATAGTATCCCCATCCCGACTGGGGGGCCTCAGCGATAAGCGCTTCTGCATCGGCCTGGGCCGCGTCGAGGTCGCCGACCTGGAGAGATATCACCCCTCGCTCCAACAAAAAATCAGCCTCGGTATCATACAACGAGTGCGCCTGCTCAAAAGCCGCCTCCGCATCATCGTGCTGCCCCAATTTCCGGTACAGAACCCCACGCCAGACCCACAGGTCGGGATCGTCAGGAGTGAGCACGGCCGCGGCCTCGAACTCGGCCACCGCGGCGCTCAGATCCCCCTCCGCGACCAGATTTTCCCCGGCCATAGTGCGCCGAATCGCTTGGCGCACGTGGGGAGGCGGAGCGATGAAGCGATCATAAACCCACCAGCTCGCCACGCACAGAAGCACCACCCCCAGCCCTATCCCCAATGCCCGTACCAGTCCACGCCGCCGCTGCTGAGCAGCTATCTGATCCAGAAACCACCACCAGCGCGTCTCGCTGGGCTGCACGTGCTCCCGCTCCGCCGGCAGCGCGGCGCCAACCTCGGCCAGAAAGCGCCCCTGATGCCGCCGGAGTTGGCCCAGCAGCATCTCGAAGCGCATCTGCTCGGCTCGCACGTCAACACCAGCCGCGCCCAACTCTTTGATGGCTGCCGCGATCTGATCGAACAGGTGGCAGAGGTCCAGGGCTTGCGCGCCGGCCCCACGCAGGTTGGGAAACCAGCGCTCGGCCCGACCTAAACTCTCGCGGAGTTGGTCGGCTGGGGTCAGGACAGCGGCGGGCACGAAAAACTTGGACATCCCCTTACCGCGGTCGAAGCTCCTCGTATACCCGATCCACCCCGGCCTTGACGTACCGTTGCACCCAATCCCGTTCTTCGTCGGGGATCGAGTAACCAGACATCAACTCGGCCACCACCAACGCCACCTCCGCCCGGGCCTGTCCAGAAGCGTGCAGTGAACGGACCCGCCGGCGAACCAGCGCCAGATAGTCGCTGACGGCCCGCGTAGAGGACTGATCGCCCAGCGATCCCCGCCCTGGCACAAAGATCGTGTCGGAGAAACGAGACCGTCGCAGCGCCGTCAGGGTAGTGAGCCAGGCTTTGGTATCCGATGCGACAGACAAGACGGGGGGGAGATCCGTAACGACCGTATCTCCCACAAAGAGCACTCCCTTTTCGGGCAGATGGATCCAGGCGCTGCCCGCCGCTGCGCCAGCAATGTGCTCGACGGTCACGGTCTCACCTCCCTTGTGCAGCATCAGTCTGGTCGTGAACATGATCTCTGGCAGCGCTCCCTGCAACCCCAACAGGTCGTTGGCGTGCTCTGGATAGCGACGGGTCCACCCCTCGACGACGCTGCGCCAGAACCCATCGGTGTATACCACCGCCCGCTCGTACACCGGGCGGGCCGCGACGATTGGCATCGCCTCCGATTCACTAAAAATCCCAGCGCTCAACAGCCGATCGGGATGCTCGTCGGTGAGCACCAGGTACAGGATTCTTTTCCCGGCGGTCTCTAGAATCCGCTGCCGCCATGCCCGTGCATGCCGCGGCAAGGTCGGGACATCTATGGCGATGACCCCCTCCGGCAGGATCACGAATCCGACATTGACGCCGGGATACTCGGTCGAGACATAGACATTCGATGTGATTTCTTTCATATTTGACTCGCCTCTTACTTGTATCAAAAGATTCACCACCCAGGCCACCGAGAGAGACGCTCAGGCCCGGGCGGACAACGTTCCGGTCAGCACCGCCTGGACGTGCGTCTCGTCGGCCACTGGCGCGCTCCCCTGGGCCAGTTGTGGCTGTCCCCCCCCCTTGCCCCCCAACTGAGCACAAGCCGTCCGCAGCAACCCGGCCGCGTCCAGGTCCACTCCCTCTGAGCGCGCAAAACAGAGGTGTGTCCGCTCCTCCGTGACGCTGGCCAGCATAACCACCATCCCCGGCCGCTGCATCAACTCCTGGGCCACAGCCCGCACCTCGGCCGGCGGTTTGCCCGGCCGCGCCCAGACGTGGCATACCACGCGGTAGGCTCCGTAAGCAGCCGCGTTCGCCGCCAACTCGCTGGCCTCCACCGCCAACAGCCGCTGGCTGGCCTGGCGCAGATCTCGCCGCAGTTGCTTCGCCTCGACCTGCAAGCGCTCGATCGCCTGATCCAACTCCCAATACCCCACCGTCAGCATGCCCGCCAGCCGGTGGACCAACTCGTTCTTGATCCGATAGTCGCGCAGCGCCCGCTCCCCACACAGGAACTCGACCCGCGTCTCGTCCCCGCGATGCTCCAAGCGCACGATCTTGACCAGGCCAATCTCGCCGGTGCGCGCCACGTGCGTCCCGCCGCAGGGATTCACGTCAAAGCTTCCCTCGATTCCAGCCGCTGGGGCGGCAATTCCCACCAAGCGCACGGGCCCCTCCACGGTCGGCGGACGCCGCAGCGGATAGGCGGCCAACTCGTCGGGCGAGACGATCTGCACACTGACGGGACGGTCCGCCCACACCACCTGGTTCGCTAGCTCCTCCACTGCCTCCGCCAGAGCCGGCTCCAGCCGCGCCACGTCCAGGTCCACCGTGCTCGACTCGGCCCCCAGGTGGAACCCCACCGTATCGGCGTCGAGCAGTTGCTCGAACGCGGCGGAAAGGATGTGCTGCCCGGTGTGCTGCTGCATGTGATCGAAACGGCGCTGCCAGTCAATCTCCCCCTCGACCTCGGAATCCAGCAGTTCGTCCGGCCACTCGTCCGCCAGAACGTGCACCACCGCGTCGTCCGTCTCCCGCACCACCACGTCCAGCACGGCCATCCCTCCCAGAACGCCCCGGTCAGCCGGCTGACCTCCCGACTCGGGATAAAACGCCGTGCAGTCGAGCACCACCGCCGGGCGGCCCTCCCACGTGGTCCGCTCGGACACCCGGGCCGAAAAGCGCTGGCGATACGAATCTCGATGATACAATCGCTCCGTCATTCCACCTCCGAAACGACCGGATGCCCCTCCTCACCCACTGCTGCCAGTCCCAAGGGGAGGGTAAAGTAAAACGTCGCACCCTGGCCTACCTCGCTTTCGACCCAGATGCGGCCTCTGTGAGCTTCTACCGCCAGCTTGCAGAACGTCAGGCCCAGGCCAGTCCCGCGCACCTCGCTGGTTCCCTGCAGCCGCGCAAACCGATCAAAGATGCGCTGCTGCGCTTCGAGGGGAACACCCGGGCCGGTATCCGCCACAAAGAACTGGATGGCATCGTCCACCGAATTCACTCCGACGGTGATGCGTCCTCCACGCGTCGAGTACTTGATGGCATTGTCTATCAAATTGGTCAGCACTCTGAGGATCATCTCCCCGTCAACCAGCACCTTGGGCAGATCCGGCGCTATCTCGGTCTCCAGCTCCTGCTCCCGGCCCAATGCCAATGGATGAACCTGCTCCACCGCCTCTTCAACCAGCAGTTTGGGACTGACGAGCGTCCTCTTCAAATCCGTCTCCCCGGCCTCGAGCCGCCCCAAGTCCAGCAGCGAATCAATGAGCCGATACAGCTTTTGCCCACTGCGCATCGCAATCCCCAACAATTTCATCAGTGGCAACGTGCGGTCCCGCTCGACAAAGGCGGTTCGAATGAGCTGCAAGCTGCTCATCATGCTGCCCAGGGGGTTGCGCAAATCGTGAATGATCATGTGAGTCAGATCGGCTCGCATCCGCTCCAACGCCACCCGCTCCGAAACATCGTGCCCGACCCACTGGACTGCCTCTCGCCCCCCATAATCAACACGGGCCATCGTCGTCTCCAGGATGTGAGCTTCCTGACCCTGGGCCCGTTGCACCGTCATCTCTCTTTTGACCCGCCGCCCATCCCGGACCCACGCCATAGCCGTCTGGAACTCGTCCCCATCGAGCTCGAACACAGCGCAGAAACTCGCACCGCAGAGTTCTTCCAGGGGTCGTTCCAGCAGTTCGATCACGCGCTGGTTGGCGTTCAGGATCACGCCCTCCAGATCGAACACCAGAATGGGATCGGCGCTCTCGTTGAACAAACTCTCGTACTGCCGTTCGGCCTGCCTGACGCGCTCGTACAACTCGGCGTTGCGGATAGCGACAGCGGCCAGGTCGGCCACGGCGAGTAGCAGCCGCTGGGCGTCCTCATTGAACGCGCCGGTTGCCGGGTTGAGCGCCTCGATCACGCCAATGGCGCGCCCGTTCACCTTGATGGGGACGGCGAGCAGCGCGTGGGTGTAGAAATCGGTCTGGTCGTCAATCACCGTGTTGAAGCGCGCGTCGGAGTGAGCCACAGGCACAACCGTGGGCTGTCCCGTCTGAATTACCCACCCCGCGACTCCTTCGCCGGGCTGCAAACGCAAGCCCACGACCTCTTTGGATGCCTTGCCCACGGCCACGCAAAAGACCAGATTATTGGTCTCCTCCTCCAACAACGCGACCGAAGCCGCCTCCACCTCAAAATAGTCCCGAACCTGGGTCATCAGGGAACGAAGCACATCATCCAGGTCGAGAGTCGCCGTAAGCACCTGGCTCGTTTCGTGCAAAAAAGTCAGCTCGCGAATTCGTGATTCGAGAGCAACCACCTGAGGGTCCGTATGTGCCATCACGTATCGAATATGACCTCCTCCCGCCCCTGCAATTTGTCGAGTACCCGGCTGGTGATCAACTCTAGATGCTCAGAGTGCAACACGAAATCGAGAGCGTCGGAGGGCACGCTCAAGACCGGGCACAGGGTAAAGCCGTCGATCCACGCATCGTACAGCTCGTTCAGCCGCTCGAGGTAACCGACCTCGATCTCTTGCTCGTATGGACGGCCTCGGTGTTGAATGCGCTCATAGAGGGTGGGGATGGAGGCCCGCAGATAGACGATCAGATCGGGCGGAGGAAGCACCGCCGTCACCACCTCGTACAGCTCGCGATAACTGCGGTAATCCCGCTCATTCATCAATCCCTGCCGATAGAGATTACACGCAAAGATCTCGGCATCCTCGTAGACGGTACGATCTTGAATCACCGAGGCCGCACGCTGGATCAACTGCCAGTGATGACGTAGACGACGCGAGAGAAAATAGATCTGCGAATGAAAACTCCACCGCTCCATATCGGCGTAGAAATCAGCCAGGTAGGGGTTACCATCCACCGCTTCCAAAAAAGGCTCCCACCCCAACCGCTCGCTCAAGAGGGCCGCCAGGGTCGATTTGCCCACCCCAATATTGCCCGCTATGGCCACGAAACGTTTCATCTCAGCACTCCATCTCGGTCCTATCCGACCAATTCCTGCACGCTCTCGGCGATCTGAGGCAGCGCAACCGTAAAGGTGCTGCCCTCGCCCACTTGACTCTCGACCGTCACCGTCCCCCCGTGCGCTTCGACGATCTCCCACACCAGGGCGAGCCCCACCCCCATACCGCCAAAACGACGCGTCGTGCTGCCATCCACCTGATAAAACCGCTCAAAGAGGCGACCGATATGCTCGGATGGAATGCCCACCCCCTCATCCGAGACAGAGACGTATACCATTCCCCCCTCACTCCAGGCCATGATCGTGACCAGCCCTCCATCGGGGCTGAATTTGACCGCGTTGTCCAACAAGTGGCTAAAGACCACCTTTAGCCGCTCCTGGTCTCCGCACACCAGCGGCAGACGAGGGGGCAACTCGTCCCGAAACCGGACGCCGATCTTGGCGCCCATGCCCTCGAACTCGATCACCGCCTGCCGCACTATGTCATCCAGCGCCATGGGAACGAGCGCCAATGCCCCCCGGGGCACCATCTGCAACATTGTTAGGTTGTGAATCAGTCGCTCCAAGGTCGCGACATGGGAATAGACGACATGCAGGGCGTTCTGTTGGCTTTCGAGCATATCGCCCAAATCCCCCATCAGCAGCAGCTCGACATACCCCTTGATCAGACCCAGCGGCGTGCGCAGTTCGTGCCCCACGTTTTGCACCAGCTCAGTCCGCAAGCGGTGGATCTCTTGTAACTCGGCATAGGCCCGCGACAACTCCTCGGCCTTTTCCTCCAACTCTTGGTAGAACTGCGCGCCGACCAGGGCAGCTGCGGCCTGATTGACCAGCGCCTGAACCCAGTCCAACTGGTCGAGCACAGGCTCTGGCAGCGGGTCATAGAACTTTAGGGAGACGATGCCCATCACCCGTTCCTGGCTCACCAGCGGCGCGATCAACGTCGCTTTGATCCCCTCCTGACGTATCATATCCTGCTCGAACTCGCTCGCCCAACCCCACCATTCGCTCTGCTCTACGTCAGGTATGTACACCAGCCGTCGAGCCTGCACGATTGGGGCCAATCCCCACCGTTCCGAGAGGTCCATCCGAGACCCGATGGGGAGAGAAAAGGGTTTCCCCTCTGGCATCCAGGCCCCCACCAGCGTCGCTTCTCTCCTCTCTCGATCCAGCAGGACGACCCCGCAGGGAGCCCCAAATCGAGCGACCAGGGCGGATAGCAGGTGATCCACGACCTTTTGTGGCGCTAATGCCCCCATCATCCCGGCCGAGGCGTCCGCCAACAAGCGTAAATCCCGCACGTGCCGGGCCGTCTCTTGATACAGGCGGGCATTTTCGATCGCTACGGCGGCATCGGCCGCCAACGTCTGGCACAACTGCACCTCGCCTGTGCTAAACTCGCGCTCCCGGCGCGTCTCCCACAGTTCGGCGTATCCAATGACCCGATCCCGGCTCACCAGCGGCACGACCATCATCGTCTGCCATCCGTACCGCTCCGCGCCCTCTCTGTCCGAGGCCGCCAAATCGGGATCGGTCGCCCGGAGAAGGGCCGGCCGTTTCTCCCGCAGCGCCCGGAGCGTGGTCGGGTACTCGTCTATGGCGTAGGTCGCGCCCAAATCTGCCACCCTTTCCACTTTTGTGGCGTCCGGACTGACCCATCGGGCCAATATCGTCGTCGTCTCGGCCTCCTCATCCCAGTCGCAGATATAGACGCTGCTGACCTCCAGGGCGCTCCCCACCTGCTCTGCCAGGGTGCGCAGTACCTCTTCCAGCTCCAGGCTGGAAGAGATGGCTACTGCGGCCCCGTGCAGGCTGGATAACTCGTTCGCTCGCCTCTTGGCCGCCTCGAACAAGCGGGCATTTTCCACCGCAATGGCTACCTGGCGGGCAATACCCGCAAACAAGCGCCGATGCCCGGCATCGAACGCATAGGCTCTGTCCGATTGAACCGCGATGACGCCAATCACCCTTTCCTTGACGACGAGAGGGAAGACCATCATGGCGTGAGAGGGGGTCCCTACGTCAACAGATTGCACAGGGAGCAGTTCTCGCTCGCTTTCCAGATCTCGGATCACCAACGATTCGCCCGTGCGGAGCACCCACTCGCTCAATCCGCGCCCATCTCCCACCTTGAAGGCCAACGGCGGCTGTCGCTCGCCGTTTTCCATCCAGATCGGCACGTGCATCTCATCCCTGTCCTCTTCGTACAACCCGATGTAAAATGACGTCGGGTGCATCACTTCGTTGACCTGCTCGTAGACAATGGTGAGCACATCCTCTAGATTCAGGCTGGACGTGATGGCTATGTCAATCTGGTGCAGAATCGTGAGCTCCTTGACGTGGCGCTTTGCATCATCGTACAGACGCGAGTTCTGAACGGCCAATGCCGCTTGTTGAGTGAACAGGTCGAGCAACCGCTCGTCGTCTGGGGTAAAGGCCCGCCGATCCATCTCGCCAGCCAAAGTGACCGCACCGATGACCCGTCCCTGCCACTTGAGAGGCACCCCAATCACCGAACCGAACCCCTCCCCATCGTATGCTCTGGCCCGCCCCTGCCACACGGTATAATCATCCACGAACAGGGATTCGCCCGTCTGCGCCACCTTCCCTGCGATCCCCTCCCCCAGCTTTAAATGTGTACCGGTGAAATCCTTCTCCAACTTGTATGGGACGACCAATTCGAGCGCATCTCGCGATTCGTCGTATAGATACAGCCCCCCCTTATTCACGTTCAACAACTTGGCGGCCCGATCACAAATCTTCCACAACAGGCTGGGCAGTTCCATCGGACCGCCGATTTCTAACGATGTTTGGTACAACATCGTCATCTCTTCAGCCCACCGCTTCACCTCTCCATACAGCCGGGCCGTCTCGATAGCCAGCGCGATCTGATCGGCCATCGTCTCGAGGGTTGTCAGGTCCGTCTCATCGAAGGCATTCAACTGGGTATCCTGCACGTCCAACACACCAATGACCCTGTCGCCCAGCTTGAGAGGCACGCATAACTCGGAATTGGTCAGGCCCTCTTCCAGAAAGCCAGGGATATAGTGGGGATCGCGAGACACGTCGTTAGCCAGCACCGGCTTCCCAGCCCGGGCCACCCAACCGAGGATCCCCGCCCCCAACGACTGCCGGTAATCCAGCAGACTCGGCCCCTCAAATCCGCCAGCGATAGCAGAAACAGTCAACTCGGCGGCCTCCTCGTCCAGCAGGCAGAGGGTCACGTTGTAATAGCCAAACCCCACCTGGATCGCCTGCACGACCTCGTGAAGCAGGGGATCAAGGTCCAGAATCGAGGCGATTCTCCGGGCCACCTGATTGACGACGGTCAACTGCGAGGCCCGCTTCTGCTCGCTCTGAAAGAGCCGCGCGTTCTCCATAGCCACACTGGCGTGCTTGGCCAGGTGCTCGATAAAGCGCTGGTCATCCCGGTCAAAGCCGCCCAGTTCGGTGCTCTCCAAATCCAGCACCCCCATCACCCGGCCTTCCAATCGAATCGGCACCACCAACTCGGAGCGAATGACCTCAGCGACGACCGAATGGTAATCCGCATCCCGAGTCACGTCGGGCACCAAGACCGATTCACCAGTACGGGCCACGCGCCCAACGATCCCCCTTTCGACGCGCCAGGAGGTGTGCCGGTACCGCTCGACAAACTCGGGCGGGAACCCTCGAGAGGTCAGGACGAGCAATCCATCGCTTCGGCGATCGAAAACAGCGACCAATCCAATGCTGGCAGAGGTCGCCGCTAAGGCCTTGTCCAGCACCAGGTCAAGCACCCGCTGATAGTCCAGAGTGGTGGTCAACTCGTGGGCGATCCCCTCCAGGGTCGCCAGCTCCTCAGCCCGCCGGCGGGTTTCCTCGTACAGGCGGGCATTCTCTATCGCCACGGCGGCCTGGGAGGCGATGGCCATCGCCAGGTTCACCTGGACCTCGGTGAACCTGCACCCCTCTTCGGCACAGTCCAGCGCCATCGCCCCCACCACCCGGTCCTGGCTGACCAGCGGCACGATCAGCACGCTCTTCACGCCGAAAGGCTCGATCCATTGGGGGGGCAGGCGAGCGATCTCGATTTCGTCAATGAACACCGGCTGCCGTTCACCGATCACAGTCTGCGACTCGCCGATCTGAGCGGCCGGCATCGGATAGCTGGCATCCTGAAACAACTGCCACAGCTTGTCATCGAGATGACCATCGCTGAATTGAGACATCAGGGGGGTCAACGTCTGCCCATCCTCGCTGAGCATCAGAATGGTGCAGCGATGAGCGCCACAGATTTGGGCCGCACGCTGTGCCACCCGCTTGAGCACCTCGCTGATTTCGAGGGTCGCCGACATACCGCGTCCAAACTCGATCAGCGCGGCCAGCTCTCGATTCCGCAGTTCCAGTTCGACGGTGCGCTCCGCCACCCGTTTTTCCAGTTCTGCCTGGTAGGCCAGGTTCTCCATCTCCAGCCGCCGCTTGTCGTCCGACAGATCCTTTTTCTCGGCGGCGCGACCGACGACGCGGCTCAACATCTCCTGGTTGACCGGCTTGGAGATGTAATCATAAGCGCCCAGGCGGAGGGCCTCGGCTGCTGTGGATACGTCCGGCTCATCGGTGATCAAGATGACTATGATGTTTTCATCCATCTGGCGCACCCGCTGCAACAGTTCCAAACCACCCACCCGGGGCAAGGCCACGTCGGCCACGACAATGTCCACCCCTCCCACCTCGTCAGGAACCGCCAGCAGAGAGCGAGTCAGGTACGGCTCGGCCGCGAAAAAGTCGGCCACCGCACTGACGGTGTAGCCATCCGCCTCCAAAAAGGCCCGCAAGGTCTCCCGGACGGTCGGTGCATTATCCACGATCAAGACGTGGGTCACGCCATCCCTCCCCATCACGTTCCCGACTCACGGCTGGTTTTCCCACCCTTCCACGCCGACTATGCGAGCCAGACAGCGCAGCCGCCCGGTGACGTCCCGCAGCGCCCCCGCCATTTCCTGCGATCCGTGGGGCAGTCCCTGCGCCCGCTCAGCCAACACGGTACCCACCCGCCCCAGCGCCTCATTGGCCGCCAGAAACTCGCCCACGGCATCCCATCCTGCTACCGCCCGTTTCGTCTCCCGTGCCGCTGCCGAGGCTCTCACCGACCCCACCGACTCCATCTGGGGGAGCGTCCGCTGGTAAGCCCCAATCCCCAGCGCAGTCCGCACCTGCCCTTCGATAAAAGCCAACGCACTCGCATCCTTGACGAAATCCAGGTCCTGAGCATCAATCACCAGCAACGGCGACCGAGTATAAGACGAGAAATACCGCTCGTAGGCCTGGCGCAAACCCTCGATGTAGCATGGATCCATCTCCCGCTCATAGGCTCGATCGCGCATCGCGATGCGCATCATCAACAGGTCTGTATCGGCGCGCAGGTAGACGACCAGGTCTGGCATCGAGACCCGCTCCGCCAAAACGGTATAGAGCTGTTCGTATACATCCAACTCATCCCCTCCCAGGTTCATCTGGGCAAAGAGATGATCCTTGCCAAAGGTGTAATCGGCGATCAAGGGCCTCTGTCGGATCAACGTCGAGACGCGCTGCTGCTGCCGATACCGGCTGAGCAGAAAGAACATCTGGGTCTGAAACGCGTACCGCGCGCGGTCGGCATAGAAATCGGAGAGAAAGGGATTTTCCTCGAACGCTTCCAGCAGCAGTTCCGTCCCCAAGCGCGGCTGTAACAGGCGAGCCAGCGTGGTTTTCCCTACGCCAATGACTCCCTCAATCGCCAGGAAAAAAGACTGCATCGGCCACACCTCTCTATCAGCCTTGGGCCACCCGCTCGCCATACGCCAGCAGCGCGTCCACCATCCCGGTCGCTCGCGCCTCGGCGTACACGCGCAGCACCGGCTCCGTCCCCGAAGGCCGAATCAGGAGCCA